>JANJTG010000314.1 GCA_024711265.1 Bdellovibrio sp.
GGGGCAGATCAATACCCAAAGATATTTTAAGAACATCGTTCACATCCTCCACAAAATGGAAACGGATGTCCTTACGAATCTCCTGCGGGATCTCTTTAAGATCCTTCTCGTTTTTGTTACATAATATGATCTCGCGAACTCCAGCCCTATGAGCCGCGATTACTTTTTCTTTGATGCCGCCGACAGGCATGACACTTCCGCGCAGGGAAATTTCTCCTGTCATTGCCAGCTTCGGATCCACGGACTTATTCAAAAGAAGTGAAGCAATCGAAGTCAGCATTGTCACGCCTGCAGAAGGGCCATCTTTAGGGATGGCACCGGCAGGAACGTGCACATGGATGTCTTTCTTTGTAAAATCCACCAAAGGATTAAGAATCGGAAGTCGAGACTTTAAAAGACTCAGAGCAATTTTTGCCGACTCTTGCATGACGTCGCCAAGTTGCCCGGTCAGCAAGAGTTGGCCTGATCCCGGCATTTGTGCCGACTCAATAAACAGGATGTCCCCGCCCACGGGGGTCCACGCAAGGCCTGTGACGACTCCGGGGGGCAGCAGACTTTCGATCATATCTGACGAAAATCTTTCTGAACCCAGAATTTCTTCCAGATCCTTTTCTCCCACCGTCAGTGTTTTTTCGGTGGTTTTTACTAGCTTCAGACTCATAAATTTACAGATGGTCGCGATCTTTCTTTGCAGATCTCGTACTCCGGCTTCGCGAGTGTAGTGTGTGAGCAGCTTATTTAAAGCCTCATCCGTGATCTGAAGTGATTTTTCATCCAGGCCATGCTCTTTAAGCTGCTTCGGCCATAGATATTTCTGGGCGATTTGTTTCTTTTCCTCGATCGTGTAACCGCTGAGATCGACAACTTCCATGCGATCTAAAAGTGGCAAAGGAATTCCTTCTAAAGAATTCGCCGTGGCGATGAAGAACACCTTAGATAGATCAAAAGGCGTATCTAAATAGTGATCGTAGAAGGTGTTGTTCTGTTCAGGATCAAGCACTTCTAACATCGCGGCGGCGGGATCTCCGCCATATCCTCGAGTCAATTTATCTATTTCATCCAGAATGAAGACGGGATCGTTTTCTCCGGCTTTTTTTATGGCAGAGATAATCCGGCCTGGAAGAGCACCGATATAGGTGCGACGATGCCCGCGGATTTCGGCGTCATCGCGAACACCTCCTAAGCTGACGCGAACATATTTTTTACCCAAGGCACGCGCGATGCTTTTTCCTAAAGAAGTTTTTCCAACTCCGGGAGGGCCGATAAAAAGCAAGATAGAGCCCTGATGGGCTTTGCGAAGTTTCATCACGGCTAGATGCTGCATGATCCGGTTTTTTATTTTATCCAGACCGTAGTGATCCTCGTGAAGAATTTTTTCCGCCTCTTCCAGATCAATTTCTTTTTGAGGAGAAGATTTATTCCAAGGAAGATCTAACATCAGTTCAAGGTGAGTCCGTATCATTTGATATTCAGGGGAAGCGGAGTTGATCGTTTCAAGGCGCTTTAATTGATTGCGAGCCAAATCCAACGCCTCGGGAGGCATCCCGGCCTTTTCGACGCGCTCTTTGAACTTGCCGTAAAGGTTGCCGTTTTCACCTTCGCCCAACTCGTCGCGAATGACACGCATCTGTTCGCGCAAGATGGCTTCCTTCTGAGTTTGCTGGAAACTTTCATTGAGCTTATCGCGAATACCTCTTTGAATTTTAAGGCGCTCTTTGAGTTCTTGCATGCGATCGAGCAATTTTAATGTACGATCTTTTAAATCGAGGATTTCTAAGATCTCCTGTTTTTCGGGAACAGAAATATCCGCGTAAGCCGCGCACATATTCGTTAGGGTGGCAAGGTCCTCAATTTCGGCCAACATCTCTTTGACTTGTTGAGTGTTGCCGGGAATCAGGCTTAGCATTTCTTCGCTCAATGTACGAAGACTGGCTAGGAGAGCCTCTTCAGTTTTTTTATCCATTTGCCCACGATCTTCTAGGGCTTCACTTTGAACTTCGAAGAACCCTTCTTTATCGTGACTTTGCACAACCCGAATGCGTTGGTGCGCTTTGACGAACACGCTGTAGCTGCCATCTTCATCAATGCGGAAAGACTCGACTTTGGCTAAAGTGCCGACGGAGTATAGATCTTCAATTTTCTCAAGAGGCACTTGCGGATTTTTTTGAGTTAAAAGAACAATCCAATGATTGTCTTTGAGAGCTTTTTGTAAAGCCGAAATACTTTTTTCCCGTCCCACACGCAAAGGCATGCTGATGTCGGGAAATAAAACGGAATTCTTAAGTGGAATTACGGGAACAAACCCTGATACGAATGACATGAGAACCTCACTTTTTCCCCATCAATGGGGTTAATGTAACAAAGATGAGCACTATATCAATCTTGTCAAGTTGAGGAGTCACTGACAGTTTAGCATTGTGATGCTGAAAAGATCTGCGCACGAGGTCCTTATGTAAGAAAACAAGAGGACTAATTTCTGGCCTTTTTAAAATGGAGTTTAGTTCTTAAAGCCATCCACCAAGGGAATGTCTCGAGTCATGCCTCCAAAGGGGCCGCAATAAACACAGTCTTCAAGCCAGGACATCTCGGTTGGGACTTCATCTTTAAAGATGAATTTGGACCAGAAACGATTTGTATTATCCCAGCTATAACCGCGGCCTTTCAGGTGATCTTTGGATTCAAAAGGCGCCGCGCTGGCGATAACTTGGGTCATGGGACGGCGGGCATTGTTGAGAAGTTCAGAGAGATAAGGTTTATTTGAATCGTTTTCTGGCAGACTCAAAAGATACAGCAAAGCATCAACATCATTGATCGCGCGATGGGAGTCAGTAAAAAAGCCGTGATAGATATTGAGAAGTTCAAGTTTGGAGCTCGTAAAGCCTTTTTTGCTCCAATCGATCTGTTTTAAAGAGCAAGCCCAGACCTTCTCTTTAGAGACTTTCGATTTTCGATCGACGAAAGGGCGGTCGAAACGAGCATTGTGGGCAACGACAAGACTGGCTTCTTCCAGAAGTGAATTGACATGATTCCAATCAATGTTTTGTCCGGCGACCATTTCATCGGTGATACCTGTTAGCTCAACAATTTCAGATGAAATGGGGCGTCCTGGATCTTGAAAGCAGCAGTAGGACTTTCCTAGTGACAGAATTTCTCCAGTATTTCTGTTAAATGAAAACTGGCGCAGCCCGATCTCAATGATGCTATCTTCGTTTTGATTCAGGCCTGTTGTCTCAACATCCAAAACGGCGCCCACGCGGACGAGATCGGCGTTATTGTCTAGCCAAGTGGAAGTGGCATACGGCGGGGTCTTGATCGGGCAGCCTTCAAGGCGTTGAAGGGTGACTGATTTTCCATCTTGTGATTTTCCGATCCAACGAAATGCCAAAACGAAGCTCCTTAGCTGTTCATAAGGATTTTGAGTTTACACATAATTTGTCAGTTCTCAATGTTTTCGACCCTTTGGCCACTTGTGTCCTTTGAGGATCGCTCTTGCTAGGGTGATTTAATGCAGTATATTGAGTAAAGGGTGCGCAAAAGGAGGGATTTATGTCCCAGTTTTTGATCGTCTATGGAACCGAGTATGGGCAGACTGAAAAAATAGCGATGTTCATGGCAGAAAAAATTCGAGCGCGAGGTCATGACGTCGATATTGTCTATAGTCGTCAGGCAGTTCGTTCTCCCGAAAGTCTTCAAAAATATGATGGAATTCTGGTGGGGGCTCCCGTGTATATGAGAAAGTATCCAAGCTCTCTCAGAAAATGGGTGCGCTTTCACGCGCGGCAACTTTCAAATAAGCCCACCGCCTTTTTTTCTGTGTGCCTAGGGGTTCTGCAAAATGATGATTCGGTCCAGAAAGAATTGCGTGGGATTGCGGAAAACTTCTTCACTTGGAGCGGATGGAGGCCCGGGCGCTGGGTGGTTTTCGCTGGAGCCTTGAGATACTCTAAGTACAACTGGATTTTGAAAAGGATAATGAGGGGAATTGCGAAGAAGGCCGGATCTGACACTGATATTTCTTACGACTATGAATACACCAAGTGGGATCAGGTGCTTCAATTCACCCTCGATTTTTTAAGTTCGGTAGAGCGCCCTAACGAGGTAAGAACTTCGGAGTATTCGAACCGTACTCAAACGTCTCCGGGGCATCAATAACACCGCGGAATCCACGACTTCCACACATGGCTTGGATGAGAGTTCTTAAGCCGTTGATATGATTTCCTTTAGAGCCAAGAATTTTTCCAAGAACTCTTTGCTCAACGCAGACTTTATAAGCAGTGGTCTTATCTCCCTTGACCCAGGTGACGGAGTGTTTGGCATCGGAGCCACACACAAGGCGGATAGTTTCTCGAATGTATTGGGCGATGTCTTCGCGAATTTTATCAAGATCCACCTCTGAAGTTTGTTCAGGGACAGTTTTGGGTGTTTTTAGAACGATCACTTGAAGTTCAGACTTACTCATTTATCCTCCGCTCTTTTGATCTTTTCGGATATTGAAAGCCGAGTAAATAGAGGCTGGTCGATTTAGTGTGGACGAAGTCTTAAATCAGTCCACACTATGTGAATTCAAGGGGATGTTCGTTGAAAAAAGTTAAAGATCTCGTTGGTGGCCGAGAATTCGTGGCTAATTGTTCCGACAAAACGCCTCGGTAGTGAGCCTGTTGCTCCCGGAAATCCATGGCCTCCGCCGTGGATCACCCATTTCTGGAAAATGACTCCAGGAGAGCAATTGACGGCCTCTGCTTTTTTTACGGACGTTTCATCGTCGGGCTTCTGGTCTAAGATCTCTGGGGAGGACCAACTCTGACAGCGGTTCAAACGAAGCCAAAGGTCCGCCGTTTCATCTGCTGAAATGACCCGACCTCGATTCTTCAAGCCCAAAGGACCTTTGATGGGACCTCCATGAAAAGGCATGATGGGATCTTGATCTCCGAAGATGACAAATCCCGAGAGAGGTGAAGAGGGCTGACAGCGTTTTGCTAGGTCTTCACCAAAATTTGATACAACCGTCGCAAAGGCTTGAAACGCCTGTGTGCGTCCGCGCTCACAGGCTAAGCGAAATACGAACTGGCCACCATTGGAAAGACCCAATAAAAAAACGGGGGTCTTGGGGGAGCGTAGAGAAGCAAGGCCTTCTAAGATTTGTTCGACGAAGGCGACATCATCAATGTCAGCATTGATTTCGGGCCGCCCATCATTCCAGTTTTTATCAACTCCGTTGGGTAGAACTAAAATCATCTTGCGTATGGCTGTTTCTTTTGAAAGCTGAAGGCGTTGATCCATGTCGCGGCCTTCTCCGCCGCCTCCGTGAAAAGCAAAAACCATGGGACAGTCTTTTGAAGTGCGACACGTTGGAGGAATAGATATCCAGTAAGAGCGTTTTCTGCCGTCGCTGATGATTTCTACTTTTTGCAGCGAGGCGTCGGAGATCACGTTTTGAGGTGCTTTGGACCGACAGGACAGGAAGAAAGGGGTAAATGAGCAAAGAAGGACATACTTAAAAATTAATCTGTTCATAGTTGAATTACAGCATGACTTAATCGTTAGGGACAAGTCAGGACATGATCCATGTCATTGAACACCCCCATCCCGGGGTGTTAGAAGATAAACATATGAGGTCCCTTATGAGAAATGCAGTTTTATTTCTTTTAATAGTTTCGATGATAAGTTCGGTAAGTTTAGCCTTTCCTTCTGCCTCGGCACGAGGAACAATTCTTGAGCTCTTGAATGGAAAGGCGCAGAAGCATCAGTTGCTTAATTCGACTCCCGTTTCTTTTGACGAGATTGTTTGTCGAAGAAATGCAAAGTCGTGCATACTATCCATGCGTTTTATGATCCCACAGGATGACTTTTTTATTTTCAGAAAAGGCAGCTGTGTGGTTGAGCCGGTTCAATCCATCTACGATATTTTAGATGATAAAAGCGGGGATTTGACAGAGTATTTTGTAAAGTCTGTTAATGAGTGTTTGTAAGTTCATTTTTTTAGATATTTGAAAGGAAACTATTATGAAAAGTTCAGTGCGGGTTCTAGTTGTGGGTTTATTTTCGGTTCTTATGGTGAATTGTGCATCCAAGCCTTCCGCGGAAGAAGTAAAGCTTGAAAAAGAAGTTCAAGCACAACCGGCGGCTGAAATGCATGGGGGCGTTGCTCAAAAAGGGGTTGAATCTATCTTGAACTCAAAAACGCTGACAGCGGAACAGAAGAAAGAATTGATGAATCTTCACGGAAATTTGGCGAAGGAAACCTTCAAAATTCAAGAAGAAACATCGAAGTTAAAAGGGGTGTTGTTTGAAACAATCACAACAAAACCCTATGATCGCAAGAAGGTCGCAAGCCTTAAGAAAAAATTGACCTCTTTGAACGATAAAAAGATGAAGAATATGTTTGAAGCTTTGGATAAAGTTCAGGCCATTCTTGGAGAGAAGTCCGATACCGATATTCAAGACTTCTACCGTCCCTTCTTTTGGGAACAAGCTCATCAGTACCAGGCTCAATAGGGTCTTGGTTCTAATCCTAAAGACTACGCAATCGTAGTCTTTAGGATCTTATATTTTCCTTCTCGCGGTATTCGATGATGAGAGATCGACTTCTTCTTTTACTTAAACTCAATATGACTGTCTTTTTTGAGATTGCCTAATTGCTCAATAAGAATTTTGGCTTTGGCTGTGTCATTGGTTCTGAGAGCCTGTGCTAGCTGTTGAGACAAACCCGCGCTTTCATCTAACATTTTATCATATTGATCTTTGCGGGCGGCTTGTTCGCTGGCGGGCAAAGAAGAAATAGAGCCTGGAATATGCTTTTTGGACTCTAAAGTGGCTTGAGTGACTTCGTCTGCCAGTTTAGCTGAGTTGCCATTTTGGGTCGGGTCATTGATTCGACCTGCGATAAGCTTAAGATTGGTGCCCATTTGTTTCATAAGGGTCTTAAGATCATAAGCAAGCAATGTGAAATCACTGTGCTTGAACTCTTGATGTCCATCTTTTTTGATTGCAATAAGACTTTCCACAATCTTTTGAGCTTTGAGGTTGTCATTTTTGCGCAGGATGACTGCGAGTTGATCGCTGAGTTCCGTCGTATGATCCATCATCTCTTCATAGAGGGCCTTGCGTGTGTCTCGTTCGTTGTCAGGCAGATTGTTGATTCCTTCAGGGACGTTGCTCTTACATTGTGTGGTGATTTGAGAAAGTTTCTCAGCCCATTGGGCAGTTTGTTGGTTCTGACTTGGCTCTTGCACCTGTCTTGCGATGGCTTTTAAGCTTTGATTCATTTTCTTCATGCAGGATTCTAGGGGACTGTGGGAGGCAGGATCCATCGCGAAGCCAGAACTACAAACCGATAGTGACAATACTAACATGAGTGATTTCATAAATTTCTCCTTTTGCCTAGACGCTAGAGCTTGGCGTGTGGTTCCGGCAATTCAAATTTATTAAAGAATGGGCTCGATAATTTAGTAAATATAAATGAGCGGCGAGGTGTGAGGTGAAAAAAGAAATCCCCGCAGAAGACTTAGACCTTTGCGGGGGCGACGGGGTATTTGTTGAAGCTCTTTAAAGCAACGCAAACAACCCAGGGGCAGTCTAAAAGGGGGATTTCGGTAGTTCAAGCGTCCTCGATAAATAACATAATCACGTTGCTAGGATATAATCCTTCTTCTTGAGGTCTCGATGGAATTTATTTAAACTACGAAAGACTTGGTTACAGGAAGGATATTTATGTTTCTCGCACATTTTGGAATGGCGTTTGCCGCAAAAAGAATTGAGCCTAAAATCAACTTGGGAACTTGTATTCTGGCTTCGCAGTTTATTGATTTAATTTGGCCAGTCTTTGTTCTTCTGGGTTGGGAGTCGGTATCACCTCTTGCTGAAAAGATGGGGATGAATGTTCTTAAGTTTGATTCCTACCCCTTGTCGCACAGTTTAGTGGGGACCCTCTTTTGGTCTTTCTTGGTGTCCGGTGTTTTTTATGGGATCACTCGAGAGAAAAGACCGTCTGTCATTCTTTTCTTTCTAACACTCAGTCATTGGTTTTTGGACCTGCTTGTTCACGAGCCGGACTTGCCTCTTTGGGATGATAATTCTATGAAAGTGGGCCTTTTGCTTTGGCGTTCAGTTTCGATCACGCTTTTTTTGGAATTCACAATCTTTTTTGTGGGGGTTTGGTTATTCCTGACTCGCAAAGTGAAGCTATCGAAAGGAAGTTTTATTTCTTTCGTCATTTTAATTGTTTTTCTTCTAGCTATTTATGCCACAAGTATTTTTGGCTCCGTGCCGCCAGCGGGGACACAGTCAGCGATGCTGGCCGGTCCCGCTCTTTTGATGTGGCTCTTTGTTTTGTGGGGGCGATACATTAAACCGTGAGTTGGCAAGGAGGCTAGTTTGCCTCCAAAGCCAATAGAAACTGTTTCTGCTTTTTGTAAGCGCGAAAAAGCTCCCAATATTGCTTGATCTTTCGCTCTTTAATGCTTGCAATGACTTCTTCGTGGGCTTCTTGCCAAAGAAAACGAAGTTCACGTTCCATCTCCTCAAAGCGACGAGTTTTTTGATTTGTATCCATAAAAAATCTCCTTTGTGAGAAATTTCTATGTAATTAACAAGCGAAAGTTGGGCCATTTTCTAAGTCCTTAAAATCAAAGAGGTCTTGTTTTGAAACGCCAATCTTTGTTGTCACAAATCTAGAAAGTTCCATTGGCAGCCTCCATAAGTTGGCGGTTCTTGCCGATAAAAAGGCATGTCAAAATCACATGATCTTCTAAAGTTTATTGGTACTTCTTCTCAAGTATTTTTCGAGCGCGCGCAAGGCGAGAATCTCATCGAGCGGATCTTGGATCTCTGCGTTCAAACGACAGGGGCAGAGCGCGGGGCTATCTTTTTTGATTCTCAGTTTAAAATTGATCAACATTTGAAATATCTCAGTAACTACATTGCGACCGGTATCCGTAATCACACGATCGTGATTAGAGCTGATCAGGGGATTGCCGGAAAAGTATTTCGCGACCAAAAAAGCTATTACAGCAATCAAGTTCAGGAAGACGAAGATTTCTATTTTGCGGCGGATGAAAAGACAGGATACAGAACAAAGAAGGTTCTGGCTGTTCCTCTTCATTGGAAAGAGGGCAAAGTGGTGGGTGTTATCGAAGTGCTTAACAAAATCGACGGGGACTTTGATGAAAATGATCAGTATGCGCTAGAGGCGCTGTCTATTTTGGCCACCATGGCTTTTGAAAATTACGAAATCAGCCAGATGACCGAGGATTCAGAGTCTGCGATTGAACACAGGAAGAATATTTGGAAGAAGAGTATTTCCTCCGTCAGCTTAAAATCAAAATCTCCAGATCTGCAAAAGATCTATGATCACATCGAAGACTTTGGTAAATCAGACTCCAACATTCTTATTACGGGAGAAAGCGGATCGGGAAAAGAGGTTGTGGCTCGTCTGGCTCATCATCATTCGTCCCG
>JANJTG010000322.1 GCA_024711265.1 Bdellovibrio sp.
CGCCGCGCTTTTCTTTGACATTAATCCCGCCAGCGACCGTCACCGTGTTGCTGTCTAAGGAAGCCAATATCTTATTACGAATAATGTCAAATCGCTCGGACGCCACTTTATTGGCGGACATCACGCTGGCGTCAGGAACCGCCTGAACAAAAAGACCCGACGTGATTTTTATATCCGCGTCTTTAAGACCGGAAGTAACACCCTTGATCTTATCCATGACTTTGACAAAGTTGGCATTAGGCTGAGCCGATCCTCTTTCAAAAAGAACATAATCCGGAATATCGAAATCATATCCTTCGGGAGTCACGACGACATTCTTGGCCACATCACGCATTTGATCTGCCAAATAAGCCGCCACCACTTTCGCGGAGCCCATCTCCAATAGATTTGGAGATTTATCTGTCGGTTCCATGAAACTTTGGAACGCTTTTAAAGGTTCATTCAGAATGTCCAAGAATAGCTTTTCCAACGTCAGTTCAGCACCGAAGTTTTGGAAGTTGTATTCAATCACAGAGGGCGTAGAGAAGTAATCAGACACCGCTTTCTTCGTTTCCTCAGACTGACCCACCAGCCACATCACAAGGAAAAAGGCCATCAAGGCGGTCATAAAGTCCGCCAATGCCACCTTCCAGGATCCCCCGTGGTGCCCACCGCCCGAGACGATGATTTTTTTGATGACGATTGTCTGTTTCTTCTCTGCCATTTCTCTTTACCAATTCTGGCGACCGCTGATTAGGCCGCCTTCTTGATTTCTTTCGTTGCTTTATCGATTTCTTCAAATGAAGGACGCTCTTCAGGCATGATCGTACGACGAGCGTACTCCACACACACAATCGGAGGAGCCCCTCTTTGCAACGCGATCATCGCCGCTTTAATACAAGCCAAATAACGACCTTCCGCTTCGATATCCGCACCCATTTTCGTGGCTGTCGGACCAATCAAACCGTAGGCACCGAATACCCCTAACATCGTTCCCACAAGGGCGCCGGCAACCAAGGCCCCGATCTTTTCAACCCCTTCGGTCAAGTGTCCCATCGTTTTTACGATACCCAAAACCGCGGCAACGATCCCCAGACCCGGGAAACCATCGGCAACCGTTTGCACGGCGTGGGCCGCCATGTGTTCTTCAGAGTGAATCGCTTTAATGTCGGCGTCCAACAGATCATCCACATCATAAGGTGACATCTCTGCCGACAGGGTGATCTTCATCGTATCGCACAGAAAGTGTACGGCATGATGGTTGTGCATAAAGCTAGGGTAAGCCTTAAAGATGTCACTCTTATCTGGCTCCTCGATGTGTTTTTCAATTCCTTGCGGTCCTTCTTTTCGGAAAGCTTGGAAAAGCTGAAACATCATCTGCAAAAGCTCGACATAGTCTTGCTTCTGAGGGCCTTTGGCCGTCATCGCTTTGATGCTGAGTTTAAAACCCGCTTTGATGATCTTCATGGGATTGGCGATAATATAAGCTCCGAGTGCCGCGCCCCCGATAATCATCAACTCCAGTGGAGCTGCTTTGAGAATTACGGACATGTGACCACCGGCTAAAAGGAAGCCGCCGAACACCATCACGAATACTACTATGATACCTACAAATCCCATATGGTATGACCTCTCAGTTTCTCTATCGGATCAAGTTGTGTTAACATTGAGTCATCGCCGAATAAACTTGCCCATGGTCCTGAGGAGGACTAAGAGGAAAAGCATGAGACTCAGCTTGAAGTACGTTTTGATGATCGTTTTCTTAATCTGCGCCGGTCCAAGGTCTTGGGCTCAAACTACTATGGATGAAACGGATCCCCTTTTGGCCGAAACCAAAGTGTTCCCCTATGAATGGAATCCGGGACAGGGCGGCAACATTGAAATCAAAATGAAACTGCCAGAGGGATATCATGCCTACGAAGACAAGTTTAACGTTGTCATTCTTGAGCCCGATGGATTTCAGGTGGCGCCATTCAAAATTGAACCGATCAAAAAGTGGTATGACAAGTTTTCCAAAAAAGAGCGCACCGGAGTAGAAAAAGAAGCCACTCTCACTGCACACATCGAAGCTCCCGTCCGCTTTTTAAAACGCTTCAATAAAATGAAGTTAGAACTGACCTACCAAGCTTGTTCAGATCAGTTCTGTCTTTTTCCCACAACAAAGCTGCTTGAGGTCCCCATCTCCGTCACGATGGTCGAGGGCGAACCGCAGATTATGGAAGAAAGCGCCATCACCCCTTCCGCAGCTCCGACCTCGTTCTTCGACACGGGGAACTTTCAGAAGTATTTAGGGACCAGCATGATTGCTGGCCTTCTTTTCGTTTTTTTGGCGGGCATCTTTACAAGTTTCACTCCCTGCATCTTCCCGATGATTCCCATCACGTTGGCAGTTTTGGGAAACCACTCTAATGAAAGATCCCGTCTGCAAAACTTTATCACCAGTTGCGTCTATGTGTTGGGAATTGCAACCACCTACTCCATGCTGGGACTTCTGGCCGCCTCCACCGGTGGCGTTTTCGGGGCGACTTTGGGGAATCCCTACGTTCTGTCTGTCATCTGTCTGATTTTCCTAACCATGGCTCTGAGCATGTATGGATTGTTTGAAATTCAAGTCCCCGCATTTCTTCGCAATCGCCTGGGCCGAGGAAAACAAAAACAAAGTCTTGGAGGAGCCTATTTAACAGGTCTATTTGCGGGTATCGTCGCCAGTCCTTGTGTAGGCCCTGTTCTAGTCGCCATTCTCACTTATGTCGCCTCGACACAAAATAAGATGATGGGCTTTTTGTATCTGTTCACGTACGCCCTGGGATTGGGACTTATCTTTATTGCTCTGGGACTTTCAAATCAGCTCATGAAGAATCTGCCCCGCTCGGGAACTTGGATGAATGGATTTAAGTTCATCCTGGGAAGTTTGATGCTCAGTGCTTTCTACTACTACTTGGACCTTTTATTACCCGATCGTTGGTATGACTTGGCTCTCGGTGTCGGTTTGATCACGATCGCCAGCGTCTATGGGGCCTTCCTTTCACCAAAGGGCTCGGCTTTGAATCATATCCGCAAAGGATTGATGCAAGCGTTGCTTATCGTGGGTATTGGCCACGTGGCACTTTCGGCGTTTGATCTTCGTCCTTATATTCGTGGACGTATTTCCGCCTCCGACAGCCTCAATAAAATTCAAAAACTGAATTGGCAGCCTTATTCGGATGAACTTTTAGCTCAAGCCACCAAAGATCAAAAGCCGGTGATTATCGACTTCTGGGCCGATTGGTGTGCCGCTTGTCACGAGCTTGAAGAACACACGTTCTCAGACGCCCGCATTCGCGCCATGGCGGGGAACTATGTCCTGCTTAAGTTTGATGCGACAAAGGATTCTGAACAGCTTCGTACACTCAAGAAGAAGTACAATATCCAAGGCCTGCCAACGGTGGTCTTTATCAACCTCCACGGCGTTTGGATTGATGCTTTGACTCTGACCCAATTCGAAAAAGCGGATGCTTTCTTGAAGAGAATGGAAAAGGGCATTCAATAAAGCTGAGTAAACTTGAGTTATGTCCTTCGCTATGATGAAGGACATAACTTTTTCTATCCTGAAAGTGATATACTGTTTTTGTAATTCAGGAGGCTTTTATGCAAATCTTTTCAAATAACATCGGCACTACCGAAAGAATTATTCGCATCGTGGGCGGTTTGCTAATCACAAGCTTGGCCTTTTGGGGGCCCGCAAATCCGTGGTTTTTCTTGGGGTTGATCCCCGTGATGACCGGAGTTGTCTCGTGGTGTCCAATATACCAACTTTTTGGCTTCAGCACCCGCAAACACAAACAGATCATGAAAATGTAAGAGCTGTGTAAAAGGTGCGGCCTTAGGCCGTACCTTTCCAATTCTAAAGACGCTTCAGACGTGCAATTTCCATCTTAGCTTCATTCAAAGCAGCCTGCGCCGAAATCATCTGAGCTTCCTTTTCTGCCAAAAGCTTCTGCAGATGATTCATACGAACTTCAAAACTTTTAATCACGTTGTTATGACGATCGACCATCTCTTGCACCTTCAGATCAAGGCTTTTACGTTCGTTCACTTTTTGCGCAAGTTGAGTGATCTTCTGACCTGCCTCTGTGGCAAGGCCATTGTGGCTTTGCTCCAAACGGCTTAAAAGATGGCTTTGCTTCTCAAATTTCACATTCGAGGTTTTTATCAATTCATTAACTGTCCCCACCACCTTGTTCAGCTGATCTGCCAAAGCTTGGTTTTGAGCCTTGAGTTCAAAGATCTGACGATCCGTATTCAAATAGCTATTTCCCGCCGGGCCCAGATTTACGGGGTTGTCCATCACAGGGGTCTTTGCAACCTTCTTTTCCCCAAACAATTCCGGATTCAGTTCTTTATGCATATCAAGCCCCTCCCATGGTGCCCAAAAGACTGCCCAAGATACGGCCTTACTTTTGGTAGTGCAGACGCGTCACTAATGACGCCTTAGCACTACCAAAAGTAAGGCCGTAACTTCGAGCCTTGCCTCGTTAATTCAATCATATTTTCTCTGGACTAAAATTTCAAATGTTCATACTTTATGCCCGAGGGAGAAAAAAACGGTGCTTAAGGTAGGACAGCTTCTAAAATTTGTTTCTGATTTAAATCCGCAAAATACGCCGACACGCCTGTCTTTTTTCAATTTTCTACGCGGATTCCCTCATCCCGAGGATGTTTTGACTCCTGAATTGATCGAAATGTTCTTCAATTACTGCATGGATTACCCTCATTGGGCCTCCAATAAGCAGCAACTGGGCCATGAAGTTCAATTTTTGTTGGAGAATTTCAATAGCTTCTACCAGCAGAAGTTTGATCTCAGTCCCATTCGCTTCCCGCAAAACATGCAGTTGATCGAAATTGAGCATTTTTCCGATTTAATTGACGCAGTGAGTTCTTATGTTAGGACTCTTTGCGGCGAAAATGATAAATTTCGCGTTCTTCCTGATCAAAACAAGCGAGCCATTGCCATCATTCTGCGGGCTGATAAATCCTTAGAGGTTCGCAGCTTTGATCGCAAGTTCACAATTCGCGAAGGTCTTTTGGAGCCTCTTCGCAACGATCTGGTTCTTTACTATTCTCCAGAGCTGGAACTTAGCTCTCAACACACTCATAAAATTGAGGTGGCTCCCTATATCACGGCCCAGTTCCGTGTCATGGGCGACAAGGTGACGGGCACCCTCCTGCGCGGTTATGTTTTCCAAAAGCTGCAAGAGATGAAAAACGAACCTCTTCAAGAGCAGACTCGCCTTCTCTTCCCTATCAAGCGCTTGGAGCAGTTCTTTGTCGATCGCCGAACCGATCCCTATTATCAGGATCTGGTCAGCCAACTTGAAAGAACCTGCGCTCTGATCCAACAAGGAGACTCTGAGGCTCTGAAATGGTCCTCCGTGGTTCTAAGCAAAGCGGAAACTGCCGTCGACAATGTCTTTTTGGGAGATAAACTCATGACCTTGCTGGTGCGAGACCTTCGCCATGCCATTGGTGAGTACAGCCGTAAGAATCTCTCCTCTTCTTCTCTCAGTGGTGATATATTGACCTCTCAACAATTACCTGAGGCTGATGAAGAATGTCTGAAAATAACTCCACTCAAAGGGTTCGACTTAACAAATTAATCGCGGATAGTGGATTGGCTTCACGCCGTCATGCCGACCGCATGATCGAAGAGGGCCAAGTTACCGTTAATGGCAAACGTGTTTACGAGTTGGGTGTCAAAGTAGACCCTCAAAGCGATCGTATCATGGTTGACGGAAAACCTCTTCGCAAGCCCTTAACTCAAAAGCTTTACCTTGTGATGAACAAACCCAAAGGTGTTCTCACCACCATGGATGACCCCCATGAACGTCCGACAATTGCAGAATACCTCAGCGGCGTTCCTTCTCGCGTCTTCCCAGTGGGTCGTCTGGACTGGGATTCTGAAGGCATGCTTCTTTTGACCAACGACGGAGATTTCGCCAACAAAGTCATGCATCCGAAAGCGGAAGTAACCAAAACTTATTTGGTGAAATTAGACGGTCAGCCACAGCCTCATCATATTGAAAAGCTGAAAAGAGGCGTATCCATCGTCGGCGGCAAGGTGTCCGCGCGCCATATCGAAAAAATTAAAAAAGCTGGTGATAATAAATCCGATAAATACGAGTGGTACAAAATCATCATCACTGAAGGGAAAAATCGTCAGATTCGTCAGATGTTTGCGAAGGTCGGTTTTGATGTCTTGAAGCTTCAGCGTGTAGCCATCGGTCGTTTGCGTTTGGGAGCCTTAAAAACCGGAGAGCTTATTTTCTTGAACGAAGCGGCCATTGAGCGCGTCTTCTTGCCGGACAATCCTGAAGAGGTCAAAACCAAGCGCACCTACAAGGGACGCACCAAGTCCGTGAAGAAAACGGCAAAACCCGCTTCCCGCCTTCGCGTCAAGAAAACCAAAGAGTAATTCCCCATGAACCCGCGCCTTCGAGGAACCATTGAAATTTCCATCGCCAGCGCGGGTTTTGGTTTTTTAGGAATCTTTGGAAAATGGGCCTTCAGCTCCGGCCTTTCCGTCGGGGAATTTCTTTCTTACCGATTCACTTTAGCTGCCTTACTGCTTTGGATTTTCCTTCTTCTCTTTAAACCCCAATGGATTCGCCTGTCTGCCAAACAGACGGTGATCGCCGCCCTCTTGGGAGTTTTTGGATATGCCTTTTTCTCGACGCTGTATTTTGAAGCAATCGAAGGTTTGAGCGTCACCCTAGCGGCCCTTTTGCTTTATACCTATCCCTTTTGGGTGAATGTTTTTTCACATTTTTTTACTCACGATAAGATATCGAAAAAGGAAGCTCTTTGTTTGATTGCCGCCTCACTGGGACTGGTCTTACTGCTGTGGGGGCATATTGAGGTTAAGAATATTTGGGCGATTGCCGCCGGTTTGGGGTCCGCCATCAGTTACGCTATTTACGTTTTGCTTTCGGGGCGATTGCAGAAAAATGTGCGCCCCATTTCTTCCTCATTGTATGTCATCACCTTTGGCGCGATTGCACTTTCGCTGTTTCACCGCCCTCACTTTGAGGCCGTGCAAAGCCTGACCAGCTTCCAAGCATCCTGCATCTTTGGAATCGCTCTTATTTGCACAATCCTTCCTTTGACGTTGGAACTTGCAGCCTTGCAAAAATTAAAAAGCACGGAAGTCGCCTTGCTAATGATGATCGAACCCATGACCGCAGCGATCATGGGCGCTTTGATTTTTCACGAAAGCCTGAGCCTACGCCAACTACTGGGAGCGCTGGTTATTGCGGGGGCATTGGTGGTGAATACGTTCGCCAGAAAATCTCAACAGACAGTCTAGTCTTTTGCCAAACCACATCTAAGTGCATTTTCCCATCCTTTGGCTTCCTCCTTGGAGGTTCTGGCATCTCGGACTAAAATTCCAAAGAGAAAGGAGACGATCTGTGTGTCGATCTCTTTTGAAAAAATTAAAACCTCAAATCTGACTGTCACCACTTTCCTATTGGCCTTCATCTATTTCTTTATCGCCAAGTTAGGTTTGAGCATCGCCACGCTCAATGACAACACCTCCCCCTTCTGGCCGGCCACAGGATTTTCTATTGCTTGCGTGTTTCTTTTCGGACCTCGGGCGACGGTCGCGATCTTTGCGGGCGCATTCGCTGTAAACATCTCTGTCGGCACTCAAGTTTTTCCCTGCTTTTTAATGGCGACAGGGAATTCCCTCGAAGCTCTGCTAGGAGCCCTCATCTTGCGCGCTATTTTTTCGCGCAAATCAGATTTTGAATATATGAACGAAGCTATTGGCATTGTGACGGCCTCTCTTCTTGCTCCCTTACTGAGTTCGGCCTTTGGCACGCTCGGTGTCGCTATTCAAAGCGAAGACCTCTCCGTCAGCAAGCTGAGTAATGTCTGGATCACCTGGTGGACTGGAGATGTTATCGGTGGCCTGACTCTGATCCCCCTCGTTCTTGCGCTCTCTCGCATCAAATGGTCACGAACTGCTTTTTTCAAACCTGACGTTCTAAAGGGCTTCTCTCTGTTTCTTTTACTGGGGGTAACCTTATGGCTGTCATTTAGATACCCCAACATTCTAGGAGGGGTTTTCATCATTTTTCCTATTCTTTTTCTGATTCAAATATCCTTGGGGAGCATCGGACTTTATGCCGGCAGTCTTGGGGTCAGCATCTTTGCTGTTGTCCTAACAACTCAAGGACTAGGCCCTTTTACGGGAGGCACGACCAATGACAATCTGCTCAACCTTCAGCTTTCACTGTGTTCCCTGGCGCTCACCGCCCTGATGTTGGACAGCCTTCACCGTCCCGCCTGGGCCCGCCTCCCCGCCCTCGTGCTGTGCGCCGCTTGGCTTGTTTCAGGGATTCTGTACGTTTCCTTTCAAAACTCCGAAATAAAAAAAGATCGCGCCCACTTTGAACAACTCACTACCAATCTACAAAATTCAATTCAGACACGCATGAACTCCTATATTGATGCTCTTTATGGAGGAGTCAGTCTCTTTGCCACCGTCAAAGAGGTTAGCCCCGAGATGTGGAGAACCTTTTACCTCAGTTCCAAGGTAGATCAAAGATACCCTGGCATTAACGGCGTCGGGATTATTTGGCCTGTGCCAGCAGCGAGTCTCAATAGTTTTTTAAAGAAACAACGCCAGCGAATTCCACAGTTCGAAATCAAATCCGTCTTGGGACATGACTATCATCAAACAGGAAAGGAATACGGCAACAACTACATCATTACTTACATCGAACCTCTCGATCGCAACTTTCCGGCCCGTGGTCTTGATGTCGGATCAGAGCCGAATCGACGATTAGCCGCCGAATCCTCGCGAGATACAGGATATCCTCACATCACTCCAAAGATCATCCTTGTCCAAGACGTCAAACCTCGCCCCGGATTTCTTCTTTTTGTGCCCTTTTATAAAGTCGGCGGTGACATCAGTTCTCTGGAGAACAGACGAAAGAATCATTTGGGCTGGGTGTACGCCCCTTTTGTTACAGAAGTCTTCTTCACGGGAATCTCAGCTCCGGAACTGAAAGAAATTTCAATGGATGTTTTCGAGGGCAGCAGTCCATCAAAAGGAGCTCTTCTTTTTTCTTCGACACATCTCCAGAGAAATCAATATGAGAAAACGACCACCATCAGCTTGGCGGGGCTTCAAGTTACGATCGGCTGGAGCCGAACCACTGATTTTCATTCCGGACGAAGTACTTTGGCGGGATGGGTGGCATTAATAGGTTCGGTGATCTCACTCTTGCTAGCCCTGATCGTTTCAGTTCTTCAGTCTCTCGGTCTGAGAGCTCAAGCTCTTGCCGACGAGAAAACATTCAAACTGAGCGAGTCCGAACAAAGATTTCGAGCCATCGTGGAATCCTCAATGATAGGCACAGTCATCAGCGATGAAGAGACTCGCATCATCGACGGCAATACTCCCTTCTTAAAAATGCTGGGATATAAAAAGTCGAATCTTCCCTCGGAACCATTCAAATGGTCCGATCTTACAAACGACAAGTTATTTTTAGATTCCTTCAAAAAAACCGGGCTTGCTGAAGAACGACATTTTCACGGAGAGCTGACCCTCACAAAAAAAGACGGAACTGCGTTTCCCGTTTTAGTCGGTTCCGCCCCTCTTCTTGGCTCCGGCTTTAGCACGATCACTTACGTCATTGACTTGACGGAAATCAAAAAGACCGAAAAGGAACTAAAGAACTCCGAGTTAAAATTCAGATCCGTCACAAAATCCGCAGTAGACGGCATCGTGATCATCAATGAACAAGGTTCCATCACTTCATGGAATGAAGGGGCACAAAAAATCTTCGCCTTCTCTCGAGACGAAGTCTTGAATACTTCCATATTTAAACTCATAGAGTTTACAAATAAAGACAGTCTCATTTCCGTCACGCGCAACACATTTGCCGACAACATTGCCCCCCTTCTTGGCAAATCCGCCGAAGTCAGGGCAAAAACCAAGGACAACAAATTTATTCCCATCGAACTCACAATGAGTTCCTGGCAGATTGAAGGAGAAAAATACTATAGCGCCATCCTCCGAGACATCACCGAAAGAAAGAAAGCGGAACAGGAGCTTATTCGCGCCAAAGAAGAGGCCCTTGCAGGAGCTAAAGTGAAAGCCTCATTCCTGGCAAATATGAGCCATGAGATTCGCACTCCTCTGAATGGAATTCTTGGAGTCGCCGATCTTATGTTCGACACGGACCTCACTCCGGAACAAAAACGATATGCCGAGATCATTCAAAATTCCGGAAATAATCTTCTCAATATCATTAACGACATTCTGGATTTCTCCAAAATAGAGGCTGGCAAATTGCAGCTTGAAAATATTTCTTTCAAACTGACTCCGTTAGTTGAACTTCAAACAGACTTGATGATGGCCAAGGCTCGCAGCAAAAAACTTTCTCTCTCCTGTTACATAGATCCTCTGCTTCCCAGTGAATTTATGGGGGATCCGTCTCGTCTGTCACAAATTCTTGGAAACCTCATTTCAAACGCGATCAAATTCACCCAAACGGGGGGCGTCAGAATCATTGTCAACGCCCCCGTTGATCGCCTTAAATCAGAAGATCTTCTTTGGATCCACTTTGAAGTCCTTGATACCGGAGTCGGAATGGCCCCCGAAGGTATTAACAAACTCTTTCAATCCTTCACCCAAATCGACGAATCCACCTCTCGTCAGTTTGGAGGCACAGGACTTGGTCTTTCCATATCGAAAAACCTTGTTGAAATGATGAACGGACGAATTGGCGTTGAAAGTCAAAAAGGAGTCGGCTCCAAATTCTATTTTGATATTCCACTCATGATCTCTCCAGCCGCTCAACGCCGATCTCCCATCGCTCTGAAGGGCGACTGGAAACCCATTCTAGTTGTCGATAACGAACTGTTTTCTAGAGATGTCACCACGGCTTATCTCTCTACCTGGGGTTTTCCCTATGAAACCCGCCCTTCGCTGGAGGATTGTTTGATCGCACTCAAAGAATCCCCTGCCGGAATATCCCCTTGGTCGATGATACTTCTGGCCTGCGACTCACAATATGAACGTCTAAGATCCTTTAAGGAGGATCTCTATGAGCACATAGATACCGAAATCCCCATCGTGGTGATCGCGGACTTTGAAAGTCCCATTTCCCTTGCTCAAGCAAGAAGCCAAGGGTTTGCTTCAGCCTTGCGAAAACCCATTAAACAAGATGACCTTCTCAGGGTGCTATCTGCATTAACACCAGCATCGGAAAAACACGAACCCACATTATCTCCCCAGGTCACTCCAGCGTCCCTCGCCCCGCAGGCCACTTCAAGAAAACGTGTGTTAGTGGTGGACGATTCTTCCACCAATCGTTTGGTCATTGTTCAGCTTTTAGAGAAGATCGGCTATCTGAGTTTTGCCGTCTCTTCCGGAGAGGAAGCCCTTCAAGCTGTGGAACTCATGCCATTTGATTTGATATTGATGGATGTCCAAATGCCCGTCATGGATGGATACGAAGTGACCCGACGACTTCGAGCTATGGACAACCCCACTCTGCAAAAAATTCCCATCATCGCTCTGACCGCATACGCCATGCCTGGTGATGAGGCTAAATGTCTGGCGGCAGGAATGAATGACTACCTGGCGAAACCCGTCCGAAAAACAGTACTGGCGGAAAAACTCAAGGCCTGGATTTCTTTTGATTCAGACAAAGGAATGCGACACGCCCCATATTGAGACAATTTAATAAGTCCAGCATTTTACCGATAAGAAGTTCACGGAGGTTCTCTGTGAAAATACTGATCATTCTTTCAGCGACTCTTATGTTTGTAACGGGTTGTTCCATGGAAGCATCCCTTCACCAACTCACTTCCGAAACTCCGATCAAATTCCAAGATCCAGCAAAGGCCACCGGATTGGTCTCCGGCTCTACTCAGACAGGAACTGCTTCCGGCGGCGGGGTCACCTACCATGTGCAAAGCACGGTCGGGAATTATATGTCGGGAATTGAACAAACCACCACTGACAATACCTATAAAGTTTATAGTTCCGTTCAAGGCGCCATCGTCTCCAACTAATCTCTGTCTCTGGACCTAGATCTTGCAAACGCCCTTGGTGTCGCCTAGGTCCTCAAGTTTCAAAATAAGACAGCCGATAAAGAAAAAGACAAACCATGGAAGGGTTTTCTTATGATGTTTATCTTTATGCTCCTTTTCGGATTCACGCAGGAATCCAAAGCCGGTGATATCTCGGTCGTCGATGTTCGACGTAACATCACTCTTGCTGAAGACGATCCCGTCTACAAAGATTTTTACATCAATGCCGGCCCCGGATCGGGACTTAAAAAGAATCTCGTAGTAACTGCGGTCAGAAAGATCAATGTTCGTGATGCCAGCGGCGCCAATGCCGTCGGCGAAATTCTTGTCCCTGTGGGACAACTCAAAGTGATTGCCGTTTTTGAAAAAGTGGCCGTCGCCCGAGAGTACACTCTGCTTTCTCGCGACGAACTGCCCATGCTGGAACAAACCGGCATCATGAGTGGCGACCGCATTGATCTTCAGGGCTCCTTCATTGATAACTCAAAACCAAAACCCAAGCGCAAAGTGGCTGAAGAAGACTCGACCACAAACACCACAGCCCTCGTGGCCATCTCAACGGCAGTGCCTGCGCCAGGGGCGAACCCTGTAGTTTCTGCAAATGCCGTGGCCGAAAAGCTTCTTAGCCCAGCACCCACAGCATCAGTCAATGGGGGCACAAACGTGGCAACTGCAATTAAATCGAATACAGGGAATAACCCGGTTTCCCCAGCAGCAGCTAAAGTGGAAACCCTTGAAAAAACGGCGGATTCTGGTAACAACACTCTTCATGAGTGACAATTCTTATTTTCGTATTCGTTTAAGCCAAGTTCCTGCGGAACTTGAAGACATCATCACCACCCACTGTTTTGAATGCGGAGCCTCTGGAGTCACAGAGGCTTTGGCTTTTACTCAGCCGGATCTTACTTACGACCCTCAGCTTCTTCACGTTCGTGCTCACGAAATGGATGTGTTCTTTCAAGAAAGACCAGGCTGCAATTTCTTTGATGGACTGTTAGAACACAGTCAAAACATCAAGTGGCACATTTTCGAGGAAGAAACCAAAGACTGGTTAGAGGAATGGAAAAAAGGCTTTAAACCTTTCAAACTGGTCGGTGACTTCTGGGTTGTCCCTTCTTGGTTGCAACCACCTCCCGAATGCAAACATGCGATTTATATTGATCCCGGAATGGCTTTTGGCACCGGCACTCACGCGACGACACAAATGATGGCCTTCTTCATCCATAAGCTGGCAGAAAAGTACAAATCTGAAATTGCCGACTGGGCCATGTTAGACGTGGGCACTGGGACAGCGATTCTTGCCATGCTGGCTCAGATGAGCGGAATGGGCCTTGTCACTGGTATTGAAATCGATCCCGAAGCCCGTCGCGTAGCTCGAGAAAACATCAAACTCAATAAGCTTGAACAAATCGATATTCCCGAAACGCAGATTGAAGACATTCGCGAACAATACGATGTCGTTGTCGCCAACATCATCGACGGAGTTCTCATCAATATCAAAAAAGACCTCTTACGCGTGCTCAAACCCGGCGGGCATATGCTGCTCACAGGAATTCTTGAAGAACGTGACAATCATTTCTTCGAAAAGTTCATGGAAAAATCGGGCCT
>JANJTG010000003.1 GCA_024711265.1 Bdellovibrio sp.
ATATCACAGACCCTGAGTTCTCCGTTCGCGGCGGCGTTCTTTTCTGGCATATGTGCGACATTATTTGGCTGATTATTTTGCCACTCTACTACATCGGAGGAGCTTCTATATGAATAAGTTGATCTTTGGACTTCTCTTAAGTCTTCTAGCTGTGGGATTCATGTTCCCATCGTTTAAATTCGCTTTGCTTCTGGCACTGATCAAAGTTCTGTTGGTGGTCTATTTCTATATGGAATTACGTCACGCCCATGTCGCCTGGAAGTTTGTGATGACGGGACTGGTGCTGGCAACGTTTGGAGGCGTATTACTTTACTAATGAATACGTTAATTCACGACTCCAAGCACCTGACTTGTATTATTCCCACCAAGCCAGTTGACGCTGTTGCCATTTAGTTGAATAGCTTTTCCTCCAGCACCTGGTGAGACTACGGTGTATGCAGAGTATTGATCATTAGAAGCTGTTCCACCCGACTGACCAAAGCCTCCACCACCACCTCCAGCGCCGCCGGGAGCTCCACTGCCTCCCGCTTCGTTACAAGCTCCCCCATACCCACCAGCATAGCTTCCTGCCGAGTTATATGAGGTAGCCCCGGGCCCCCCAGCATTCCCACCAGGGTTAACTCCAGAGTCCAATGCTGCCGAAACTCGCCCCCCGGTAACAAGACGTCCTCCTCCACTGGCCCCTTTAAAGTAGGTATAGTTAACAAAAAAAGAATTCTAAACCGGATTAACGGGCCCTGCACCGCCTGAGGCACCGACACCTCCGCCAACGCCCCCGGCGCTGTAAGCCGGCCCATCATAAGTGGCCGCCTGATATCTTCCTCCCGCGCCGCCACCAGCTCCTCCGCCACCACCGATATAAACATACCATGAACCACCATCGGTGTAAGCAAGACCACCACCGCCGCCGCCACCGCCAGCGACATAACCAGCACTGTTATCAAGACTGATAGCAAGTGAAATTGATAAGGCGTTGCCTCCGGCACCACCGGCAGTAAACAGATCGGCTCCATTTCCCCCCTTACCCATGATGACACCCTTATTAATGATCACCACCGTGGAGCCCGCTGATAATGTACCAGTATCAAACGCTGGCAAAGAGGTTGAGTCACTCCAAACATAAACACCTGGATTGATAGTGATCGTAGCAAAAACTGGAACTGATTGATTCCATCCGGCCGCTATCGCTGCCGCTCGTAAATTGAAATTCAGAGTATTTGCCGAGATTGTATAATTAAACGTAAAACCCAATACGGCCGTCCAACTACCGGAAGCTCCTGAAACAGCCCCCGTATTACCAGCAGAATCAACAGCGCGAACTTTAAAGTAATACGAAACACCATCAGTTAGCGACAATCCCGAAATGCTTCCTCCGGATGAAATCGTCGTCCAGGAACTCATGCTGACATGATCTGAACTTCTATAGATTTGTGCTTGATAATAAGCAACCCCCGAGCCTGAACCATCACTCGCAGCACTCCAGGACAAAGGCGGAGATGTGGTCGTCACAGTTGGAACAGCACCCAAAGTAAGTCCCGTCGGTGCGGTAGGTGCCGTGGTATCAGCCACCCAACCATCACTGGTCACAATGGTCGACTCCAAACCCAGGTTATCAACAGCCTTCACTTCCACGCGATAGATCTCATCCGAGACAAGACTGAGCCCGGTCACGAAGTCTCCGCTTGTAAAGTCATGCCAGTCCTTTATGACAAAACTGTCGGAAGATCTTAACACTCGCAATTGATGTTTCAGAATCCCACAATGGGCGTCGGTTCCATTAGTAAAAGTGACGATGGGGCTCTCGCTTAAAGAGTTCAGGGTAATACCATCAGCTAGTGACGCGACTGAAGAAGGAACCGTATTATCCAAAAGTGCGGAAACATGAACAAGAGTGGTATTTCCCGCGGAATCCAGCGCTTGAACATGAAGATAGAAAGTTCCGCTTCCCGAAGATTGTGATGTTGAGGTGAGAGAACCATACGCACCACTTGGCGTTGTTGTCGCATTGGTGTCGACCACAAAACGATAGGTGCAGGTCTCATCACAGCCCCAACTCCAGGACTTCGAAGCACGCCAGACACCATCGTTTGCAAGCCCTGTCATTGTCGGCGGTATGCTATCATAGGTTCTAACAAGACTCACTGCCGCTGTGCTCTGGTTGCCTGCAGAGTCCTGAGCGGCTCCCGCTCCGATTTCAACCGTAACAGTCCCCTGCCCCAACGGCGTCACCAAAAAGGCATAAGATGATCCAGAACCGCTCAGACTTGAGGCAACACCATTTGTTACTGAAACATCACCAAGATCAAATCCACTCACATCTTCACTAAAATTTGCCGTGACTGAAAATGCCGCAGAGTTAAACGGCTCCGCACTTGCCGAGCTGAGAACTAAACTGGGGCTTATACTATCATAGGTGCGAGTTAAATTCATGGCTGCCGAGTTACCATTACCCGCCAGGTCGTGAGCCACTCCACTTACGACTGACACAGTCACAAGCCCCTGAGATGTCGGAGTGATCGTGAAAGTATATACTGAACCCGATCCACTAAATGCCGAAGCAACGCCGTTTGCAACAACAATGTCCTCCAAAGAAAAGTCCGTCACGACTTCACTAAAAGTGGCCGTCACCACAAAAGACGATGCCGCTAAAGGATCCGTCGCCACACTTGTCAAATTGAGACTCGGAGAAATTCGATCAATAAAAAGAGAGACTGAGCTCGTTGAAGCACTTTCCGACTGCCAATTTCCAGCCACATTCTTACCTATTGCACAAACCCGGTACTCACCATCTCCAGAAATTGAAAATGAAAAATCAGACACAATAGAGGTCTCTGCGGCCAGAGAAAAATCCGCCGAGGAACAAGACGCATCCTTCACGACCACCGCTTTGTAATGTGTGATACTGACGCCTCCGACAGTGACCGAGCGGGAACCACCTACATTACTTGGAGTCCCGGCGGGAATAAAGCCACCAACTGTGGCAATGGCCATGGTGCTATCTTTGATCCAATCATACTGAGTCACACTTGATAAGGGGGTTCTGTTTCCAGCAATATCTTCACCCCAAACACAGAGTCTCAACATCGCATCTGGCAAACTCGAAATGTCTTCGACAATATTATTGGAAATGGCTCGAAACCCTCCATATCCAGAAACACTCGAGCAGTCTATGGAGTCCACAGTTCCCAGCTTATAGGAATAGCTGACGACCTCCGGGCCACTGGCCGAAATATTCAGACTCACTTGAGGAGAAGGACTGGTCGGAGCATCTTGAAGAGTAATGGCTCCAGGCATGACTGTATCTTTAGTGCGAGTCACGTGCGCTTCCGCCATATTCAAGACTAAATCAAGATGTTGAGCTCGGATCACAACGGGACCATCAGAAATAGCCCGTAAATCGAGAACCCCTGAGTATGTGCCCCCACTACACAAAAGAGGAATTCTAATAGACCCCACCTCAACGAATACGAAAGAGCCATTCTCAGAACAGTTCCCTGTAATGGCATATGCATTAACATTTTCAGTATTTATATAAGAACCCGAGACCACCACAGAGACCGTGGGGGCTACAGTGTCCTTTCGAACACTCCAGTTGAATGTCTCTCCAGTATCGGAAGCCAAACGAAGACTATACAAATCATCAGGAAGATGTGAAACATCAATAGATCCAGTAAAGCCACCATCAACACAAGATAGAACCATATTCAGTGGTGACTCGACGGTGATACTTTGGGCGCCTTCTGGACAGTCTCCTCTTAACGGCACCGAGGTCTCCTGTCCAATACCGACGGGAACAGGGTTATCCCCCTCAATACGAATTCCTGGCTTTTCTAGCTGACTCAAGGCACTTTGAATTGCGGCATTAATGGAACACCCAGTAAGATTCAAAAAGGCGAATAAAAACAAAAAGAGACGTACCAGAAGAGTCATAATATGTTATCGGCCGCAACAGGGATGATCTTTATGAAGAGGCCGAAAACTCATAAAACCGTCTCATTTTCATACGGCCGTTATGAAATTCTTTTGGTTTTTACGGTCATCTTTGGTGTAACCCGTTGAATGCTTTAACGCGCTTCTTTTTTTCCAAATACAACATCAAAGCCGCGAAAGCCCAAATAGAAGTTCTTAATGACATAGCGACGACGGTCCTCATTTCGTAAAGCCCCCCCGTCGCAATATGAACTCCCAATCCCACAAAGACCCCCGCAGTGAGGACGGCAATAGCAAAAGAAAGTCGCAGGGACCATGCCGCTCGAATCCCCACGCCAACCCCCGCCAAGACGTAGGCAAAACCAGCCAAGAAGTTAAACCATAATACAAAGGGAACGTAGTGACCTGCCGCAGCCCGAGCAGTGGAATCAAAAAATAAAACAGAAGCTCCCTCTTTAATGGTGGCGAATCCGAAAAGAACCAAAAAAATCGACAACACATAGAACCAATTGGATCGTTTTTCTGCAACAGAAGCCATGTTTCCTCCCCTGAATCGCTTCATTGTCGCTCAGACATCATGCCACGCAAGCTAAAATCGTTACCAGAATGACGACCGTCACAGAGATCCCGTTTTAAGGCAGCAATTGTAATTTACATTGCATCTTGAAACCTGTAAAAAGAGGATCCACGAGGCATTCTTGAGGCGACATGGAAAATCCAGACAAACTTGAAAGAAAACGAAAAACCAAAGACCCCTGTCCGGAATGCTTTTTAAATCGTCAGCTTTGTATCTGCCATGTTTTTCCTCTGCTAAATCTGAAAACCCGCATCTGCTTAGTGATTCACGCTAAAGAACTTAAGCGCACCACCAACACCGGAAGACTCGCGATTAAATCTTTAGTTAACAGTGAAATGCGCGTTCGCGGAGCAACAAAAGAGTCTTTAGATTTAAGTGATCTTATTACTTCCAACTATCGGACTTTATTATTTTACCCCAGTGATGATGCGGCGGAACTTAATAAAGAACTGGTTGCGCAGGATTCCCGTCCTATTCAGTTAATTGTGCCAGATGGAAATTGGCGACAGGCCAGTAAGGTTCATTACCGCCACCATGAACTCAAGAACATTCCTCGCGTGATGATTAAGACTCCAAACACTTCCAAACTTCATCTGCGCGCTGAAAACACATTGGAGGGCATGGCCACCCTTCAGGCCATCGCTCACGCCCTGGGAGTCATCGAGGGTGATTCTGTCAAGCAAGCTCTGCTTGATCTTTACAACGCAAAATTAGAAAGAACTTTGCAAGGTCGCGGCCTCAACCCAGGTTTTGAGTTATGACAAATTTTATAAAATCAAATTACATGTCCTTCTTCCTTTCTATTTTACTTCTTCTGCCGTCTTGCACCCATCGGCCGACTCCAGCAGAGCCTTATCAAGAGGCCATTTTGGATTTTTACTCCACCCAAAAACCTTATGGGGAGTTTTCGAATTTTGCCCTTTACCCTGTTTTTATTGACGGCGAGTGGTGGCCGACCAGCGAGCACTATTACCAAGCCCATAAATATGAATCCAAAGAGCTGATTGCGTGGGTTCAAGAAGCTCCCACTCCCATGGATGCGGCTCTACGCGGACGGGACAAGAACATTCCCAAAAGACCGGACTGGGAAGAGCGAAAAGATGAATTTATGGAAAAAGCTGTCTGGGACAAGTTCACACGATATCCAGAGCTCAAGAAACTTTTACTCTCTACCGGAAACGCTCGCCTTTTTGAACACACCAAAAACGATTGTTATTGGGGTGACTGCGAAGACCGCAGCGGAAAGAACAAATTAGGACTTTTGCTGGAAAAAATTAGAGCGTCCCTAAAAGCGACGAAGAACTAGATTTACTTACGGAGTAAAAACACAACGAAAACCAATTAAAGATGAGTCCGCGCCAACATAATCTGTCGGATAACTTAAAATAACTGAGAAGATGCCCGCATACCATCCATTCCCCCAAAAACCACCGCGCATTACTGCCCCCGCAGTACCGCCACGCACTGCTCCTATATTTTGAATTGAGCTGTACGCTCCCAATGAGGAAAATAATGCCTTGTTGTTCGGAGAAAGAGTTGTATGTTCTTCCCATGTCGGACTGATTGCAGGATTCACTCCCAAATCGAGATAGTTGTCACGATTCCATTCCCAGACGTTCCCACCCAAATCCCAGATAGTTTCTCCGTTGCTAAGCTTATGGGTACGACGTTGAAAATTCCAAAGGACTCCACTGCATGTCTCTCCGGTCCCGACACACCCATTGTTATCATTGGCATCTGCAGCAAGGGCTGAGGATGGAGAGTTATCGGTATGCCCGCGACTAAACGCCCCTGAACCCACCGCACCACCTGACCAGTTAGATGGTGTGGACTCAATATTTCTCGCAATGGCCTGCCATTGGGCATTCGATATCAGGTCATATTGAGCACCCAAATCTTTACAGGCTTTCCAAGCTCCCCCAGAAGTCGTAGAAAAATCCCCTCTTGGAATGCCAACCCAAGGCAATCCCGTCGCCACAGAGGTCGCCACTCCGCCGACGTTTTTCATCTCATACTTTGCAACACAGAAGTCTTGGGCTGCATAACCAGCTAACTGAGGAACTCGTGAATAATTGAGAGGACAATAGGGTGTTGTCCAGCTACTAGATGGACTGGATTCGGCACTATTCCCTGCCAAATCAGAAGCACGAACCTTAAAGTAATACTGAGTATTATACGCAAGAGACAATCCCGTGACAACTCCACCTGAGCTCAACGAAGTCCAAGAACTCATTGGCACATTGTCGGAAGTACGGAAGATCTGAACTTGATAACTTCCAGCAATTCCAGATCCTCCGACGCCATCGTCACCGCTCCAACTCAACGGCGGAGACTGATTCACCTCAGGGGGTACTGCCCCAGAAACAAGAGAGGATAAAACAGGAGGAGTCACGTCCGCAAGCCATCCATCGCTGGTGACCTCTGAAGATTCCAACCCCACCATATCAACGGCTTTCACCTGCACCTTGTAAGAGGTGTTCGTAGTCAAACTCAGAGCCGTGATAGAATTCCCCGAGGTAAAATCCTGCCAATCTTTAATTACGACACTATCTGAGCTACGGATGACTCGAATTTTATGTTTTAGAACTCCACTATGAGCATCAGATCCACCGGCAAAACTAATCACCGGACTGACCGTGAGACTGCTGTACACAGTCCCATCTAAGACGTTTGTCACACCTGCGGGTGCGGTGTTATCAAGTTTTGCCGACACATGAGTTGTCGAAACATTTCCCGCCGCATCCATCGCTTGAACATGAAGATAGTAAATCCCCGTTCCTGAAATCTGACTTGCGGAACTCGTTGCACTGAAAGCTCCTGTGGGGGGCGTGGCAGGATTTGTATCGATCATGTAGCGATAGGTGCATGCCTCGCTACATCCCCAACTCCAGGTCTTCGATTTAGCCCATGAGTTGTCGTCAGAAAGTCCCGTGATACTAGGAGCCGCACTGTCATAAGTGATTGTGAAATTCGCAGACGCCGCATTCCCATTACCGGCCTCATCCTGAGCGCCTCCGGCTGGAACCCCCACACTCACGGTCCCTTGCCCTGAAGGAGTGACTATGAACGAATAATCAGCGCCAGAACCACTTAAAGCACTCGCCGTCCCATTCGTAACTAAAACATCTTCCAACGAAAATCCTGTCACAGGCTCACTGAACGTCACAGTCACCGGAAAATTAGCTGCATTAAAAGGATTGGTCGCGCTAGAAGAAATCGCCACGGAGGGAGCCAAATTGTCATGAGTGATAGAACTTGAAACACACGTCGTTTCATTCAAAGCACGATCCCGATATTTAACGAACACCGTGTTGACCGCGTTGGCCTGTTTCAAAGTTGTCGTCAGATGGGCCGTCATACTTTGCCAGATGCCACCCGCACTGCAACTTGCATCAGAGGCTAAATAGAATTCACTAGCCCCTACACTTGCCAAACTTAAATCCACCTGCATTGAGTTCGTCAACACTGCGCCACTGTTAATGACGACAGAACCATGTTCTGGCACAACGGTATCAACTTCAAAAAGAGCTGAACTCGAAGCTTTATCCGCAGACTGCCACTCTCGAGAAGAAGTTTTTTTCCCAATGGCACAAACTCGAAATGCTCCGTCAGAGGGAGGTATAAATTTAAAGGGCTCTCCGGCAGGGATTTCGGGAAGATTTTCATAATTTTGACTTGTGCAAGAACTCAGCGAAGACACTAAAATCCACTTATAAGCGGAAAATTCCCCAGTCTCCAGAGGAGAGAGTGACACTTCCGAAAGGACGTTGGCGGGATTTTGTGCAGGTGAAAAATTTTGAAATCCAATGCTATCAACGGATTGTGAACGACGGAATACCGACACTTCCGGCACAGAATCTGTGCACGCAGTCAGAGTCAATAAAACAAGAGCAATCAACCATCTCACTTTGAGATTCCCGCCTTTTTATCTACTCTATTTTTCGGACAAATCCTCATCTATCTATAGTTAATTGTTTAGCACACGGGGAAAATTCTCACTATCAGAGACCAATTCTTGGGAACATGCTTAGTTCCACTGTGGCAGGCTGGACATTCTGTCTCAAGACGAAACAAGATCCTTTAGTTCTTCTCGCACTTCACTTTTTCAGACTCGCAAAACGACAAAAGGGTTCTGCTTCGGCATTTTTCAACTACATCTTTGCGCGCGGACTCTTCACTTTTACCAACCGAAGAAAATCGATTCCCCATAGATTCCAATTTACAAGTATAGGTGGGCACCAGCTTAACCTGACCCTCCGATACATCCAACGCAAGAGTTCCGGCATTATTCTCTTCACCGGGATGAATCACTTTCATGCCAGCGCATCCCATCGATAAAATTACCGCAGAACAAATTAGCAAATAATAAACATATTTTCTCATACGTCCCCTTTGAGTTCGCCTACAAGAAAATAGTATATGACACTCCGATAAAATCAACTTTCGGTATTAAATTCCTAAGAAAACTCCGCCCCTGTTTAAATACACAAGGGCTCTCTTTGCAAAAAAGATCCTCCTCCATTTAAGATCTCATTTTTCAACAAAAGGAGATCTTAATGTTCAGAGCGACTACCCTACTTGCCTTATACTTTCTCGGTTTTGCATCTCAAACATATGCCAATGGCAGTGGCGTCATCGCTCAAAAAAATATTTCTTTGGAGTTAGCCGCCATGGCCGCCCATGCTGCTCTTGAAAACTGCCTCTCTAAGGGATACTTAGTCACTGTCACTATCGTGGATGTCTCAGGAGATACCAAGGTCGTCTTAAGAACAGACGGAGCGGGGCCGCATACAATTGATGCCAGCCGCAGAAAAGCTTACACTTCTGCTTCCGCAAAACTCGCGACCTCTGCCATGCTTACAACCTCACAAAGCAATCCCACAGCACAAAACCTCGGCCAGATTGATGGATTTCTGCTATTGGGAGGAGGACTCCCCATTCGGACGGGCAACACAGTGATTGGCGCCATCGGCGTCGGCGGTGCTCCTGGAGGACCTTTAGATGAGGCCTGTGCCCAGGCGGGCATCGACAAAATCAAAGACAAACTAACTCCATAACCGAATGTACCTTTGGAGAACTTTAAAGTTGTTTACAAAAAATTGAGAGCGACTTGATTTTGATTAAAGAGATTGGAGGTGGCGGCCGGAATTGAACCGGCGTGAGCGGTTTTGCAGACCGCGGCCTAACCACTTGGCTACACCACCCCTAAGAGGATCTCTAATTTACGGTTGGAACGACCTTAAAGTCAATGCCTAAGACAAGGCACCTCTCACCTATCCCCCCAGCCTCTTCAGAGCCTCAAAAGGAACAAAGGTGATTTTAAGTGCCTTCTCAACATGGCGAGGCTCTAACTTTTCCGAGAGTTCAAGATCTGCATAGGACCTTGCGACTCGCAGCGTTGCTAGGTCGCGACGGCGGGAGGCCAGCTCTTTAGGAAAGAGTTCATTCATATAAAAGCTCGGAAGATCTCTGATAAGCTCTTCCCACGTCCACCGCCCCGACACCTTCAAAAAGCGAGGATCTTTATGAGTCAAAGATCGTCGAAACGCCCGCGCTTCTTCAACACTGTTAAGAATCTCACGCCCTGAAGTCGAACGTCCCGACTCTCTTTTTTGTGTGAAGAAGATCACCTGAAAACGGTCCACCAACGGCCCAGACAGTCTTTCCGCGTAAGACTGGCACTTTCTCAACGAGCGCCCACAGACCACTTTACTTTGTGGCACCCAATCCCCGCAGGGGCAAAGATTTGTTGTGGCCACCACCAAAGTCTCCGTGGGGTGCTCTTCAACAAATCGCCCTCGTCGTAAACGAATGCGAGACTCTTCCATCGGTTCACGCAAAGCCTCCTGGGCGCGAGGATGGAATTCCAAAAGTTCATCTAAAACCAAAACACCTTTGTGCGCGCGAGACACTTCTCCACGACAAAGAGGCACTCCCCCACCAATCAAACCGAGGGGCGATATGGAATGATGGGGGAGCACCAGAGGACGCCAATTTAACTTTTCATTTGAAAATCCTTTGTTGTTGCGAAGGATATCGGCCATATCGGTGGCACACGGTTCCTGTAATAAGGATAACAACGATTTTGCAAAAGTACTTTTTCCCGAACCCGAAGGGCCTGCCAATAAAAGAGAGTGTTCTCCTAATGCAACCAATCTTAAAACCTCCGCCTGCCTTTCTGGAAACTCTAGATCCAAACCGAATGACGGTCGCCGCAATTCATATTGCCTTGAAACGGCGGGAATAAAATCAGGTGACTGCGAATCACGAAGCTCTTGAAGTTTTACCCGGGGAAAGGAGGCTTGCGAACTCTCAGACCTTCCTGTCCACACAAGATCTTTGCTGGATTCAAAGTCCTCCACAAGATCCTCGGGCTCAAAAACTTCTCCATTCAAGGAGAGCTCTCCATACACCAACACAGAATCTTCTGTGGGCTTGGGTATCTGCTCACTTTCCCACAACAACCCCAAGGCCACCGCCAGCTCCAATCCCCGGGAACTTTTCTTTAAATGCGAAGGACGAAGATTGACTAAAACTTGCTGGGCCTTGGGAAACTCAAAACCTTGAGAGCGAATGGCGCTTTTGATTCGGTGAATACTTTCTTTGATGACCTGATCGGGCAAACCCAAGAACTGAATTTGAGGAAGTCCCGGAAGAAAACTCAGTTCTACTTCGACAGGAACAAGACGATCATTTTCGCGAATAAGTGATTGTATTTTCATGACCGGCGATCTCAGCAAAAAAGATCGCGGCTTAGGATAAAAACAAAGAGCCTCTCAAGGAGAGGCTCTTTCGAGGTTCGGACGATTTACTTTTCCACTTCCGACATCTGCGAAAGAGGATGATGCTCTTCAATCGTGCGCGACATCGTATTGGTGGTCACATTCGTATAAATTTGGGTTGTTTGAATACTCGCATGTCCCAAAAGCATTTGAATAGAACGAAGATCAGCTCCACTTTCTAGAAGCGCCGTCGCACAACCGTGACGGAATCTATGAGGATTCACCGGCTCTGCAAAACCCGCACGTGCCGACCATGCCGCCAACCAACGCCACACATCCACACGCGAAGGACGATGACCTCGATCATTGATCAAGATTGAAGGAGAGTTTTCTTTTACCAAAGACGGACGATGCTCTTTAAGATAATGAGACAGGCTTTCTGCCAATTTTTCCGTTAAAGGCACCAAACGCTCCTTACTCCCTTTTCCTAACACTTTAATCCAACGGTCGGTGGCGTTAAAATCAACGATGTTCAAAGAAATCAATTCTGAAACACGGCACCCTAAACCATACAAAAACAACAAGGTGAGCTGATTGCGAGCCGTTTTTGCAGCATCAGCCCCTTCCGCCGCATCAAAAAGTTGCTGGAACTCTTGAGGAGTTAAGACTTTCGGTAACCCCACCTTCACTTTCGGCGGACGAAGTTCTCGGAGTTCAGGGCACTTCATACCCCGTGATTCACAGAATTTAAAGTATGTGCGCAAAGACGAAATCACTCGCGCCTGAGAGCGAGTGCCGAGTTTATTTTTCTTCATAAACTCATAAAAGCCACTAACTGATTTATTGTTTTTGCGGTATTCGATATAGAGTTCCAGGTCGCGGCGATAAGCCATCACCGTATTCTGAGAACGTCCTCGTACATTTTGCAGCTCATCAAAGAAGTCGATCCAAAGAGGTAATTCCATGCCCTCATTACACCTAGACTTTCCTCCAAGTGCAAGAATTATTATGTAAAACGATATAAACCATGAGAGCGCACAAAAAAAATAAGCTCTGCGGAAGATCCTCAGAGCTTATTCAATCAACCGAATGATTCGGATTTCTTAGTTGAAGTCACCAAAGAAAGTAGAAGAACAAACATATCCATTTACTTTGACGATGCTCACGCGAGCGTAAAGGCGTTGCCCATTCTGTGTTAACAAACCGCCGGCCATAGTATTTAGTGGACTATCAATACGCATCTCGATTCCACCGGCGAGCATCACAGGAACAACCACGTCTCCACCGGCCATGCCCATCTGCCCTACTGAGTAAGTTTGCACAGTATATGTGCCAGGTTGAATGATACAACCGCTGCCCCAGTCTTGCTGAGCTTGAGTCACTGTCATCTGACCATGGATTGCGATCGGACCTTGATAGTTACGATAGATGTTGCCAGATGCGTTAGCAACGATGCCAGTAGATTGACCATACATCTGCATGTTCGAGAATACGACGTTGCCACTTCCGCTTTGCATTTGGAAAGTCGTTAAAAGCACCGGACTTGAAATGGCGCCACAGTTAGTGCAGCCATTTCCATAAACAGCTGTGGTTACTCCAGATCCGCCACCATCTTTGTTACACGCTACTAGCGATAAAACAATTCCCAGCGCAGCGAAAGCTCGTGTGAAATACTTTGCTGGAAAACTTAAAGTCTTGTTGTTAAGTGTTTCCATATTCTCTCTCCTGTTTTAG
>JANJTG010000349.1 GCA_024711265.1 Bdellovibrio sp.
CTACAGCCTGGCGTTCTCCGGCGACGGCGCGTGGATTGGCAACATCGACAAGCTGTTCCTGCGTGGCGTCGGACCCGGCACCCTGGCCGCCACCTTCAGCGAAGGCGTGGCCCTGCCGGAATACGTGTTCGCCGCCTTCCAAGCGACCTTCGCCGGGATCACCGGGGCGCTGGTAGTGGGCGCTTTCGCCGAGCGCGTGAAGTTCGGCGCGGTGCTGCTGTTCTCGGTGATCTGGTTCAGCCTCGGCTACCTGCCGCTCGCGCACATGGTGTGGGCCAGCGGCGGCTTCCGGTTCGAGAAGGGCGCACTGGACTTCGCCGGCGGCACCGTGGTCCACATCAACGCCGGCGTGGCCGGGCTGGTGGGTGCGTGGTTCGTCGGCAAGCGCCTGGGATACGGACAGGCGGCGATCAAGCCGCACAACCTCGTCCTGACCTACGCCGGCGCTGCGCTGCTGTGGGTGGGCTGGTTCGGCTTCAATGCCGGCTCCAATCTGGAGGCGAACGCGGGCGCGGGGCTGGCCTTCCTCAACACCCTGTTGGCGCCGGCGGCCGCGGTGCTCGGCTGGGCGCTGGTGGAGAAGCTGACGAAGGGCAAGGCCTCGGCGCTGGGTGTGGCCTCGGGCATGGTCGCCGGGCTGGTGGCGATCACCCCGGCCTGCGGGACGGTGGGGCCGTTCGGCGCGATCGCACTGGGTCTCATCGCCGGCATGGCCTGCGTGTGGGGCGTGACCGGACTGAAGCGGCTGCTGCATGCCGACGACAGCCTCGACGTGTTCGGCGTGCACGGGCTGGGCGGGATCATCGGGGCCCTGCTGACCGGCGTGTTCTCCGCCGACAGTCTGGGCGGCACCCGGTCGGTGGCGGCGGGTTACGACATCCTTGCCCAGACCGGCGTGCAGGCCCTTGGCGTGGTGGTCACCCTGGGCTGGATCGGCGTGGTGTCAGCGCTGGCCTTCTGGATCGCGGGCCTTGCCTGCGGCGGCCTGCGGGTGGACGAGGAGGCCGAGCGCGAAGGCCTGGACGTCGCCTCTCACGGCGAAGCCGCCTACCCCGGGTTAAACGGGGCTGGCCGTGGCCGCTCAGCCGGCCACGGCCTGCCGATCGCGCACGAACTCGACGAAGGCGTCCCCCGGCAGCGCCGGCGACCAGTGGAAGCCCTGCGCGGATTCGCAACCGAATGCGTGCAGGCGCTCCAGGGTCTGACTGTCCTCCACGCCCTCGGCAATGGTCTGCAGGTCCAGGCAGTGCGCCATTTCGATGATCGCGCGCACCAGTCCCTCGTCATGGGCGTTGATGCACATCCGGCGCACGAACGACTGGTCGATCTTCAGCCGGTGCACCGAGAAGCGGCGCAGGTAGCCGAGGTTGGAATAGCCGGTGCCGAAGTCGTCGATGGCGATCTGCACCCCCTGCGCGCCCAGCCGCTGCAGCACGTCGCCGATGTTGCGCGCGTCGGCCACCAGCAGCGACTCGGTCAATTCCAGCTCCAGCGCGGTGGCCGGCAGGCCGCTGGCCAACAGCGCCTGCGCGACTTCGCGCTCGATGTCGTCGCGGCGGAACTGCAGCGGCGACACGTTCACCGCCACCCGCAGCTCGCCCAGGCCATCGCTGCGCCAGGCCTGGGCGTCGCGGCAGGCCTGCCGCAGCACCCAGGTGCCAAGTTCGTTGATCAGGCCGCTGCGTTCGGCGATCGGGATGAACTTGCCGGGCGGGATCCAGCCCAGCTCCGGGTGATGCCAGCGCAGCAGCGCCTCGGCGCCGAGGATGCGCCCGCTGTGCAGGTCGAACTGCGGCTGGTAGTGCAGCTGCAGCTCACCCGATGCCAGCGCCGAGCGCAGGCCCGAGGCGATATGCAGGTGCTCGGTGACGCTCTCGTTCATGCTGGCGTCGAAAAAGCAGAACGTGTTGCGGCCGGCATCCTTGGCCTGGTACATGGCGGTGTCGGCGTTCTTCAGCAGCAGGTCGGCGCTGTCGCCGTCGCGCGGCGCCACCGCGATCCCGAGCGAAGCGGTGGCCAGCACCTCCACGCCCTCGATGACAAAGGCCCGCCCCAGC
>JANJTG010000011.1 GCA_024711265.1 Bdellovibrio sp.
TGGTTTTGGATTCTGAAAGATGTATCTTGTGCTCTCGCTGTGTGCGTTTCACCGAAGAAGTTTCTAAGACCAATGAGTTGGGAATCTTTAATCGTGGTGACCGTTCTGAGATCGGTTGCCATGAAGGCGTTCAGTTGAATAACAAGTACTCTTTGAACACGGTTGATATCTGCCCAGTCGGGGCGTTGACCTCCAAAGACTTCCGCTTCCGTCAGCGCGTGTGGTATCTCAAGGATGCTGAAACAGTCTGTAATGGTTGTTCAACAGGTTGTAACGTGAAGGTTTACTACAATAAGGAAGGTTTCTTCCGCGTAAAACCGGTTTACAACGAAAATGTGAACGGTCACTGGATGTGCGATGAAGGTCGTGACATCTATAAGTTCGTCAACAAAGAACACCGCTTGTTGAAAGCGCAAGTGCGTTCGGCTTCTGGCTGGACGGAAATGCCTGCCGGGGCGGCAGCAAAGAACGCTCATGAAGTATTGAAGAATGCCTCTGGCGATTCTTTGGCCCTAGTATTGACAGCTCAATACACAGTGGAAGAGTTCGAAGCGATTGTTTCTACTTTCGTTAACGAATTTAAAACTAAAAAAGTTTACTTCTGGATCAACAACAAAGAGACGTTTGACAGCTTTGACGGACTTCTTCTTCGCGGGGATAAAAATCCGAATACCAAAGGTTTGTTGAAAGTCTTGGAAAAGCACGGAATCACAGCGACTTGGACAGAGTTGTCTCAAGGACTTGCAAGTGGCGCTATTAAAACGGTTGTTGTTGCTGGCCCAGAGAACCAAGTAGTGTTCCCTGACTTTGCTGAGCGTGTGAAAGAACTTTCCAAAGCTCAAAACCTAGTTTGGTTGCAAGCGGGTAAGAACGACGCTTTGATGGCTTTGACTGGAAATGTGTGGTTGATCCCGACAAAAACTTTTGTCGAGAAAGACGGTACCTTCATCAATCAAGCTGGTCTTGAGCAGAAGTTCAAAAAGGTGACAACGGTTGTTTCTGAATCGTTGACTCTGACAGAAGTGGCGTTGTTGTTGGCGGGTAAGAACTTGAATATTCCAACGACAGCCCAGCCTTTCATGCCGAACAATCAGCGTGAGGATCAAGTGGCCTTGGAAGCTCGTAAGAAGAATGAGTTTGTATTTAGAAGAGGTAGCCTATGAGCGTAATGCAAAACAACTCTGAGAAGGCAAAGTGGTATTTGCCGGGTGTTCTGGGTGGCTTGAAAGTCACGATGAAACACTTGCTGACGAACCTCTTTAACCGCAAGAAAATGATGACCCTGAACTATCCTGAGGAGAAGTATGAATACTCTCCTCGTTTTAAAGGGAATCACGTTTTGACGGTGAAAAAAGACGGAGCCCTTCGTTGCACGGCTTGTATGTTGTGCGCGACGAACTGCCCTGCCGAGTGTATCAAAATTACAGCGGCAGAGCACAATGACCCCTCCGTTGAAAAATATCCCATCAGCTACGAGATCGACATTCTTCGTTGCGTGTTCTGTGGTTTCTGTGAAGAGGCGTGTCCTGTGGACGCCATCCGTTTGGGCCCTGAGTGGCAAACTCCGGGCGTGAATGGAGCTAACTTCATTTATGACATCAACCACTTGGCTTACCGCCCGAACTTGAAGGGTGGGATCCAAACTCACGTTGACGACGAAGAGCGCCACAAGGCGGGCATTTAATCTCCACCACCGGGGGATCGCGAGTTCCAAATTGCTCGCAACGGCAAAGAGTGTTAACTGTGACCCTCTATAACGAGAGGGTCTATGGATACAAAAGCCACCCCCGTGTTTCGGGACCTCGTCCACGCAGATAAATCTGAATTACAGCTTATGGGAGGAAAAGCCTCCTCTTTGGCCATCCTTCTGCAAAAAGGTTTTCCTGTTCCTGAAGGTGCGGTCCTTTTTCACGAACCTTTAGATAATCAAACCTATGATACGATCACCACCTGGTGGGAAAATCAGGGGGCTTTTCCTGTGGCCGTTCGCAGCTCAGCTTCGGGAGAGGACAGTCCGGATTTTAGTTATGCCGGCCAGTTTGTGACTCTTCTGCATATCTCTACCAAAAAAGATCTCTGTGCGGCGATCAAAACTTGTTTTCAAGCGGTTCATCGTACTGCGAGCCAGGCTTATGCCTCCCACTTTGACCGAGCTGAAATTCCCATGCATGTGTTGATTCAGCGAATGATCAATTCTCAATTTTCAGGCGTGTTTTTTTCTATTGATCCTCGCCAAGAAAACTCGTCATGGTTGGTGGAAGTTGTCGAAGGGCAGGGCGAACAATTGGTCTCTGGCCAGGTGACACCATTTCGCTTCAGTGCAGGCAAAGACTCTGCATTCCCCACTCGCTGGAAAAAAGAGTATCTTGAACAGGTGGTTCATTGGGGGCAGGAGGTTGAAAAAACCTTCGGATATAAAGTGGACATGGAGTGGGCCATTGATCAGGATGGTCGCTTTTGGATTTTGCAATCCCGTCCGATCACAGCTCATGCGGCTCCGTCCTCTCGACGGAAGGTCTTGGATCAAGAGTGGCAACGAGTCCGTTCAAGTTATCCTCATGAAAGCGTTTGGGACGGGCACACCTTTGCGGAGTGGACTGGTATTCCGACAGAGCTGACTTTTGATATCTGGCAAAAAACTTTCCAAGAGGGGCAGGCGTT
>JANJTG010000375.1 GCA_024711265.1 Bdellovibrio sp.
ACTTCGCAGTGCCGCCATACAGCAAATTGGGCAAACACAAGACTCCTCGCGAACCAAACCGGCCTCACACGGCGGCTGCAATTGCCGCAGTTTCTTCCGGTTTTGAAAGTTAGCCGTCGCTCGGCGTCTTAATCCACGCGCCGTGCTCAGGTAGCCCCCTCGCGAAGGTTCCCAGGTCCTGCGGCGCCTACAGCGGATGGTTGTGCCTAAGACTCGCGTCGACGACGACGTTTCATAGACAGTCAACATGTTCCGCGCTGCTCGTGGATAACGTCGACTGAAATTTGTTGGCTCGCACGTGCACAAGTGCTTCCAATTAATCGTGCACAGCTACATTAAATTACGCCGTAGACGTATCAATTGACTTAATAATAATTGTGATTTAGGTTCTGCGGCATCCCAATCACTGCGCTGAGGGTGCCATGACTTTTGACGTTGATGAGATGTTGAGACGAATCCCCGTTTCCGCCGAGTTCCCCAATCTCGTTTCAACCTGCGATCGCTTGCTTGAGCAGGGTAACATCCCTGACTTGAAAGCCCAATTGGGCAGCCATTATCCAGACGTCCGCCTGGCGCTCCTTATCGTGAACCAGTTCATGTCATGCAGGGAGATGGCGCAGCGTATAGCCGCGGATTTTGCGGCGAGCCTTGATCCTGGAAGCAAGCGCTATCAGGAGCTCCTTCTGTATGAGCGGTTCTACAAGACATGGTGCGGTGTCCACGCCGTCGGCGCGTGGTGCGGGTTCCCATACGACACCGAGGAAAACCTCATGCGAGTTCGCGAGGAGATTGCAGCGCTGAACGGAGATCGCCATGAAACGACATAGCCAACCCGGTCACGGGGCTGACCACCCGACTGCAAGGCAAACCCGCTGCATTTTCAAGGGAGAGGAGGCGTTTTTCGACTCCGAGAAAGACGGTTATGAATGGTTGCTGGAGCGGATGATCGCGACAAAGCCGTGCCTCTTGGAGGACCCGATATTGGGAAGGCACATCCAAACCAAGAGTCGGGCGTTCTTCGCACGCACGCCCCAGGAACTCTTCCGTGGCACGCCGAGCCTTGCATCCAACAAGAACAACTACATTCGGCTCGGCAATGGCTGGTTCGCTGATGTCAACTTGGACGTCAAGGCCAAGCGCGTGAAGCTCGTCGAGCTTGCTGTTTTCGCCGGACTAAGCGACAACGACTGCAGGTTGGAGGTGCTTGGCTGATGTCGTTCTTGACTAGCAAGAGCCGGCGTCTACTTCCACACCCCGTTCGATGACCCGAGCCCGCCGTTCGACGGCGGTGACGCCGTGCGGCGGTTTTCCCTTGCACTGCCGTCGCTTTATTGGGCCAGCCTGGCCATCAGCTCAGGCCGACGACGAAGCAGCGGGCTTGCTGTCCCCAGGTACGCCGCCTGGTCGGCCGTTGCGGCCGTTGAACAGCCGAACGCACTCTGTCCGCGGTCGGCCTCTTATCGGACGCTACGTGACGTCATCGTATAGAATGCGCCCAACGCATAGCTAGCAGGCGAAGGCTTCTACGAGCCAGTACCGCGTACTTGAGGTATTGGC
>JANJTG010000051.1 GCA_024711265.1 Bdellovibrio sp.
GTATCAAAAACATCCCATCTTTAGTTTGAACCAGTGCCTTTCGCGCAAGCTGCCTCTCAACGAAGACATTAAAGAAATCATCATTCAAAGCCATGAGCGTATGGATCAAAAGGGTTTTCCTCATCACGTGCGCTCAGACAAACTCAATGAAAGTGCGATGCTTGTGCGACTTTGTTGGGATTTAGACATGCGCTGTCAGGTTCGCATGGGGGAAAAGCGGGTCGACATCAAAGAAGTGAAACAAAAATTATCAGAATCCGTTTCCAACGATACAGGAAACTATTCTTTCATCTTCTTAAACAAGATCCTGAAGGTTCTTAATAAGCCGGAAAATAACGGCGAAGTGATTGTCGTCTAAAAGACTATTGCTTAAAGCCCTTAAGGCGATCGTTCTCAGATTCAAGCACGCGAACCAGAGTCTTCAAGTCAGAAACTTCGTCTTTCAGTTGAAAGATCTGCTCTTCCTTTTCTTGAAGAATCTGCGTGTAAGCTTTCTTGAGTTCATTGAGAAGCTTATTGGCGGCAGTCAAAATGGGCTCATCCTTGTTTGCCTTGACTGTTTTGTCCTGTAGGTCCTGAGCCTTCATTTCGTCTTTTGAAGAAGCAGACATAGTGTCGTTACCTTTAATAATTCCTTGATGAGCACCCACCAAAGCGAGGTCGCTTTCTTGGGAGGGGCGATGTACTCTTTGATGGGTACCCATCGGTTCGTCCATGATGAAGTACTTGCCGTCTTCAAATCGGAATCTGATGTCGTCAGCCTTGATTCTACGGCGGAGTGTGCTCACACTAATTTTATACTTAGTGGAGTAATCCGTTAGCGGTAACCAAGAACCTACTGACTCTACGTGCATCAAATCCCCATTCAGACTTTTGGGGAAGGTGGTCAACCCTACTCAGCCTGCGTAGTCAACATTATCACAGGACTTCGGTCTGTCAAATTTTGTATGAGTAGTTATTCAAAATAAGTAAATTTCAGGACCTTGATCTGGCTATTCAGGATCTATTCAGCTCTGTTGGGCTAGACCAAAGGCTGAGTATGCAACCCTAGGTCATGGATTTTCTGTAGTCAGCAAAGATTTCTTTGCGCCTTCTGCACAGAAATCCGATACTTAACTCTAGATTATGCGGATACGAGAAAAGAAAAAAGTGGCCCTAGTTCTTAGTGGAGGCGGCATTAAAGCAGCTGCTTTCCATATTGGCGTTTGCCTTGCCCTCCAAGAAAAAGGCTTTCGCTTTGCCGGAGGAACTAAAGAGATGGTGCGTCAGAATTTTGCTGACGAAGACCCTTTAACCATTCGCCTTTACGTTGGGTCGAGCGCCGGCGCCTTTGTCGCTTCAATTTTAGCGGCCGGGTATTCCGTGGAGTCTTTGATTAATGCTTTTCAAATAGGATCGGGTACCAATCCTTCTTTTGATAAGTCGGACCTCCGCTATCTCAAGCCCATTTCTTATCGTGACATCTTCAATCTGAATTCGAGTGGCCTTCTTAAGTTTATTCCTCGAACTTTGATGGAAAAAGCGTTGGTTACTGGAGGCCTAGAATCCCTGCTTAAAAACGGTCTCAAGCTCAATGGTCTTTTTTCAACTAAAGGAATGGAAAGCTATCTTCGTAAAGAGGTCCTCCTTGATAATGACTTTGCTCGTTTGGGCGTGGGACTCTTTATTATAGGGACTCAGCTCAATCATACGCGGAAGGCGATCTTCGGAAACTTCCCCGAATCGTACAAAACAGATACAACCAAATATATCAACTACGCCACAATTAGTGACGCCGTTGCTTGCTCCACCGCTCTCCCCCCTGTTTTTGCTCCTTACGGAATTAAACGACCGGATGGAAAAGAGATCTATTATTATGACGGAGAAATTCGCGACACTCTTTCAACCCACGTCGCTGCAGACTACGGAGCGGACTTGGTTATCTCGTCATATTCCATTCAGCCCTATCACTACACCGAAGAGATGGGTTCTTTGCATGACTATGGAATTCCACTGATCGCCAATCAGGCTCTTTATCAGGTGGTTCAGCAAAAGATCGCCCGTCATATTCAGTATAAAAGTGATATTCGCGGAATCTACAATGCGGTGGATGGGTACTTTAAGCAGACAAACTTGCCACCAGAGCATCGGGATAAACTACTTGAAATCATTCGCAATCGCGTGAACTATCGGCCTGAAGTGGACTATGTCTATATCTCTCCACGGCCTCAAAACTATGAGATGTTTTTCGTTGATCACTTCAGTTTAAATCCTGAAATTTTAGCACGCATTGTGCGCATTGGGTTTAAATCTGCCATCAATGCGCTTCGCCGCCACGACATTTAAGCCTAAAAAGAAAAAGCCCCGGGAGGATTCCCAGGGCTTTGAAAACATCTTCGTTATTGAGGTCTTAGGTTAAAAGAGACTCTTTTCGACCGCCGTAAAGATAGGACCAGAAACAAATCCCATCAGAACAATCGCCAAAGCCATCACCACAGCAGTGACCGTCGTTGCATTCAAAGAGTGTCCCGCCACTTCCGCGTTACCCTCTTTCATGTACATAACAACAATGGGTCTAAGGTAGTAGTAAACACCGATCACAGAGTTCACCACACCCCAAATCGCCAACCACAAAAGGCCTTCGCCAATGGCAGCGTTGAAAAGATAGAACTTGCCAAAGAATCCCAACGTTGGAGGAATGCCCGCCAAAGACAGCAGAAACACCGTCAAACAAAGGGCCAACATCGGTCTTTGTTTTGCAAAACCAGCAAGATCATCAATATTTACAATATGATTTTCTGACTTTTCAAGCATGCTCGCGATCGCAAAGGCACCCAAGGTCATCAAAGCATAACTCAAGAGATAGAAAATAACTCCCGAAGCTCCGAATGCGCCGTTGTCACTGACCCCTGCCGTAATCACGCCCACCAAAATATACCCGGAGTGAGCCACTGAAGAGTAAGCAATCATACGCTTAAAGTTGTTCTGAATGATCGCCGCCGTGTTGCCCACAATCATCGTAATAACTGCAAGCCACTGCAAAATATCAAAAAGCTGATCCGAACCCACCAAAGACTTCGTCGCAATCACTCTCAAGAAAGCGGCAAAAGAAACTGTCTTTACCGCGGTTGCCATAAAGGCCGTGTGCGGAGTGGGTGCGCCCTGATACACATCCGGCGTCCAAGCATGAAAAGGAGCAATGGAAACCTTAAAGCAGAAACCCAGAATCACAAATGTGATGCCGAACAAGAACAGACGACTTGTTTGTACAAGATCTGCTGCCTTATCCATGAAAGCCAAGATATTCGTTCCACCAGTAGATCCAAAGATGAAAGCAACTCCGTATAGGAAGATCGCCGACGCAAAAGATCCCAAGATGAAATATTTAAGTGCAGACTCTTTGGACAGCCTTTCTTCGTGGCTCATGGCGATCATCAGATAAAGTGCCAAAGACATCATTTCAAGACCGATGAAGACCATAAGGAGATCTACGGCAGAAACCAGGATCAACATTCCGACCGCTGAACTCATGGCCAAGAAAATCAGCTCAGAGAACTGTCTTCCTGTCGTTGCCGGGTTTTCATACATCATGATCATCGCAGAGCCCGCAGCAGCTAAGGCAATAACACCCATCCACTGAGTCACACCGTCAAAAATAAGGCCATTATTAAACGCCGTTTTTCCCGCCCCACCAAAGACGATCAACAAACCGATTGCAACAACAATCCCGATTAAAGCTTGGGATAAGGTTACGAGAGGATGTTGTTCACGATTGCCGCGCAAAACTTTGGCCGTGATGGGGATCAAACTTGCCAAAAACAATGCGATCATCGGAGAAATCAACAGAATGTCGCTAAGACCGATATTGATATTCATTTTAGTTATCTCCTTGCGCTTGCTGCACTGTCGTCGCGCCGGGCTCAACAATTGTCAGATTGTAGTTACTTCTGTTGTTTACCAGGTAATCAATGCTTGCTTTTGAGTAGTTCAAGAAGTGGTTCGGGAAAAGACCCATCCAGAACACCATGATCACCATCGGAACAAGGACTGCGATTTCGCGGGCATTCAAATCGTGAAGAGGATGGTGCTCGTCTTTAACAAGCTCTCCCTGCTCTCCAAAGAATACGCGCTTAAACATCCACAGCATATAGACGGCACCCAAAACCACACCAGAAATTGCAAAGTAAGCAAATACAGGTTCTGCCTTGAAGGTGCCCAGAAGAATGAGGAACTCGCCCACAAAACCGTTTGTCAATGGCACGGCAATGGAAGACAGGGTAATGATAAAGAAGAAGATCGTGAAGATCGGTAGAACGCCCGCAAGGCCACCGTATTTAGAGATTTCGCGAGAGTGCGTTCTTTCGTAGATCATACCAATCAAGATGAACAGCGCGCCCGTTGAAATACCGTGATTCAACATTTGGTACAAGCCGCCAGCCATTCCATATGCATTGAAGGCAAAAAGACCCAACAAAATGTAACCCATGTGGGAAACAGAAGAGTATGCCACCAATTTTTTCACATCAGGCTGAACCATCGCGACCAAGGCACCATAAATGATGCCCACGGTTCCAATGAGCATGAACAACCATGCCCAGTATTCAGAGGCTTCTGGGAAAAGAGGGATCACCCAGCGCATGAAACCGTAGGTCCCCATCTTCAACATCACGCCCGCAAGAATCACAGAGCCAGGTGTTGGCGCCTCAACGTGAGCATCCGGCAACCAGGTGTGTAGTGGAAATACCGGCACCTTGATCGCAAACGCCAGCGCGAACGCGAAGAACAATAATGTTTGAAGGCTGAAGAACGTTCCGCCCACAAACGGAATTTGAAGTTTGTAGAAATCTAAAAGACTTGCGCTCATTTGGCCCGTCGCCTCTTGAGTCAGATACATCATATAGATGATCGCCACAAGCATCAGAACCGAGCCCGCCATTGTATAAATGAAGAACTTCACTGTTGCATAGATTCTGCGAGATCCGCCCCAGATACCGACCATAAAATACATCGGCACAAGAGACAATTCCCAGAATACATAGAAGAAAACCGCATCCATCGCCAAGAACGTGCCCAACATCGCAGTCTGCAATACAAAAAGAGCGACATGGAAACCTTTGACTCTTTCAGAAATCGACGCCCAGCTAGCCAGAATAATGATCGGAGTTAAGAACGTGGTCAGAAGAACCAGCCACAGTGAAATCCCGTCAATACCCATGAAGTATTGGATACCGAATCTTTCAATCCACATGAACTTCTCAACCATTTGTAGACCCGCGGAATTGGGATCAAACTGTTGGAAAAGTGCCAAGCTTAAAAGAAACTCGATCACAGACAGACCCAAAGCTAAGTGACGAATCGTATTAGACTTCGGCCAAACTGCGACGATCAGAGCGAACAAAAGAGGTAGAAAAACAATGCTACTTAGGATCATACATTACCTCATGATCACAAATGAAAGTGCCACAACAACACCGATGCCGATGTACATCGCATATTGCTGCATATTTCCGGTTTGAGTAGAACGAACCATGGAACCCATGCCACGCATAAGATCCCCAGCCCAGTAAGTCATCTTGTCAATAAAGTTGACGTCCACGTAGTACCAAGTGCTGCGACTTAGATTTACAAGAGGGTTGATGATAGCTCCAAAATAAGCCTCATCGACGAAGTACTTGTTATACACAAAGTTGTACACAGGCTTGATGCTTTCTGCGATCTTCTTTGGAGTCTCAGGGGACTTCACGTAGAACTGATAAGCCACAACCGCTGAAATTGTCGCCAGACCCACAGAAACTCCCATCAAGGTCCACTCGGTTGTCGCGTCAATTGCCTGCCAACCTGGGATCGGAGAAATCACCGGGTGCAACCAGTGCTCCCACACATTCGGAATGTGTCCAAGATGCTCGCCAATCACATGGGGAATGCCGATCCATCCGCCAACGACAGAAAGAACCGCCAAAACAATCAATGGAATTGTCATTAAAGCCGGGGATTCGTGTGGATGGACATGACTTGGCACGCGGCTCTTACCCCAGAAAGTCAACGCCATCAAACGTGTCATATAGAATGCTGTTAAAGTCGCACCCAAAGCTCCACACACCCACAACACGGGTGAGCCAAGTGGTGAATTGAAAGCATAGGCCAAGATCTCGTCTTTTGAGAAGAATCCCGCAAAGGGTGGCACTCCGATGATTGCAAGCCATCCCAGCAAGAATGTGACATGCGTGATCGGCAAATATTTTTTCAATCCGCCCATCTTACGAATATCTTGTTCTTCGTGCATCGCATGAATCACAGAGCCAGAACCCAAGAACATCAGGGCTTTAAAGAAGGCGTGAGTCATCAAGTGGAACATCGCCGCCCCAAAGGCGCCAACACCACAAGCCAGGAACATATAACCAAGCTGAGACACTGTGGAATAAGCAAGAACCTTCTTGATATCCCACTGGGTCATGCCGATCGTCGCCGCAAAAACTGCCGTTGCCGCACCAATAATGGCAATAACCATCATTGTATTTGGAGCCATAATAAAGAGCGGATTCAAGCGCACGATCATATACACGCCCGCTGTTACCATCGTTGCCGCATGGATCAGCGCGGATACTGGAGTCGGACCCGCCATCGCATCCGGAAGCCAAACATACAAAGGAATCTGTGCCGACTTTCCAGTAGCGCCAATAAATAGGAACAAAGTTCCCAAGGTCACCGCACCCAACCAAGAAGCTTCCGCAACCGTTGGAGCCAACGCATTCAACTCAGAAAAGTTCAAAGTACCAAACGTCATGAAAAGAACAAACATTCCCAAAAGGAATGCCGCATCTCCCACGCGGTTTGTGATAAAGGCCTTCATTCCAGCCGCTGCTTTTTCTTTGTCGGTGAACCAGAAGCCGATCAATAAATACGAGCAAAGACCCACACCTTCCCAGCCCACAAACATTACAAGCAGGCTGTCGCCAAGCACCAACAACAACATGTTGAAGATGAAAAGGTTCAGGTACGCAAAATATTTTGCCGCGCCCTTGTCGTGATGCATGTATCCGATGGAGAACAAGTGGATCAAAGTACCCACACCCGTGATCACCAGAATCATAATAGAACTGATCTGATCAACCACGAATCCAGCATTGATTTTGAACTTATCAACCGCCATCCACTCGAAGAACGTCACGGCAATTTTACGTGCCTCTGAGGGCATCGCCACGACATCTATCACCAACAAAATCGCCGAGATGAAAGAGATTGCTATTGCCGTCGTCGCAATAACTCCGGCCAGGTTGGCAGAATGTTTTTTATAACGGAAACCGTTGATCAGAAAACCAACGAAGGGACTTAAAATCAAAAGGGCCATTAAAAGAGAATGATTCACTGTCGACTCCCTTATCCTTTCAAGTGCTCAAAGAAACGAATGTTAACTTCGTTAAAGCGTTTAAAGATCGAAACCGCCAACGCCAAACCCACGGCAGCTTCTGCGGCCGCAATGGTCATTACGAAGAAGACCATGATGTGGCCATCCAAAATTCCCAAGAACTTGCTGAAGGCGACAAAGGTCAAATTCACAGAGTTCAACATCAGCTCGATCGACATTAAGAGGACAATCACGTTACGACGAAGAAGAACCCCCGCCATTCCCGTGACAAACAAAAGAGCTGCCAAAACAAGATAGTGAGTCAGGCCGATATTGCTAAAGATCTCAGTGTTCATGTGTTCCACCTTTACTGCGCGCCAAAGCCACCGCTCCGACAGCAATGACTAACAAAAGAATTCCCAGCGCTTCAAATCCAAGGATGTATTTAGAGAAAAGAATATTTCCCAACGCCTTTGTCGATTCCATTCCAGTCCCAACAAGAACCGGATTGTCGGTTGTTTTTTCGTTCAAAAGGCCTACCGACATGGCGATCGCTCCGACAACCAAACCAGCAAGAAGCCCGACAGAGGCAATTTTAACTGCGCCTGTAAAGCGACCGCGAGTGAAGGCCTGTAGATCTTTCTTCAAGTCGAAAAGCATGATCACCATGACAAAAAGAACCATCACGGCGCCGGCATAAACGATCAGCTGAACGCCCGCAATAAAGTAAGCATTCAGGGTGACGAAAAGAGCCGAGATTCCAACCATCGTCATCGCCAAACAAAGAGCGGAGTAGATGGGATTGGACATAAGAATGACGCTTAAACCACTCACCAGAGTGACAATCGCCAGGAACCAAAAAAGAAAAGCATCTGCTGTCACGTTAAACTCCTCACAAAGATGCGATGTAGATCACGAACGCGGTTAAGATGGTGTTTGCCAGGGCCCAAGGAAGAAGCGTCTTCCAACCGAAGTCCATCAATTGATCGTATCTGAAACGAGGAAGCGTCCAGCGAACCCAGATAAAGATCCATAAGAAAACGGCAAACTTAACAAAGAAAGACAAGAAGTGCAGGAGAGCCACCAAGCCACTTCCGTAACCAATAGATGCTGCCCACTGTTGAACTTCTTGCACAGAAACATACGGAATGCCGTAGCCGCCAAAGAAGAACAGAGCCATCAATCCGGATGCGATCATCATGTGACCATATTCACCGATGAAAAACATGTTGAACTTAAATCCGCCGTATTCCGTATGGAATCCCGCAACAAGTTCAGACTCACCCTCTGCCAAGTCAAACGGCAAACGGTTGGACTCCGCAAACGCCGTGGTGAAGAACAAGAGCGCGCCCAAAGGCTGATAAAAAATACCCCAGTTAGGAAGCCAGCTTGCACTCACTGTGTATCCAAAAAGCGTAAACGCCAAAGGCCCCTGTTGAGCCACAGTCATTTCAGTCAGATTGAATGTCCCGTACAGCATGATCACGCCGACAATGGAAAGCCCCAAAGCCAACTCGTAAGAAATCGTTTGGGCACTCGCGCGCAAGGCACCCATCAAAGAATATTTATTTCCTGATCCCCAGCCTGCCATCAACAACGTGTAAGCAGCCAAAGAAGAAACACCCAAGATGAACACGATGCCCACGCCAATGTCATAACCCTGAACCAGGAAGGTATACGGACCCCACGTAGAGCCGAACATCTCGAAAGCGGAAACTTGAATTGGTGTCGACATCGGAATGGCAGAAAAGGCCACCGCACCAGGAATCAATGCAAATACTGGAGCTGCATAGTACAAGAGCGGCTTGGCCGTATCTGGAACAAAGTTTTCTTTAGTCAAAAACTTCACGGCATCAGCCAAAAGCTGCATCAAACCAAGAGGACCTACGCGGTTCGGCCCCAAACGATTTTGAATGAACGCCGATCCACGACGCTCAAGCCAAACCAAGATAGGAACTGCTTGTACCATCATCAAGAAGATGACGACGAGTTTTAAACCGTTAACGGTTATTTCAAAAATGTCTTTACCCATTCCCATTGATTAATCCCATTCCAATGCTTTTGATTTTACTTCCCAAAACAATCCGAAGATGAAGATGCCGATAAAGACCATCATCGAAACGAATACGAAAGCACCTTGACCAGACGTAATAAACTCACGGAAAGAGATGGCCCAAGGGTACATAAAGATGATCTCGATATCGAAAAGGATGAAGAGGATTGCCGTTAAATAGTACTTAACAGAAACCTTCGTATCCTTTTTATCAAGCGAGGGAAGGCCGCACTCGTAGGGCTCGTACTTGATGGGGTGATAAACCGGTTTGCCGCCCGTCTTGGACGCAACCCATACTAAAAATGCTCCAAAAAGAGCGATGAAAATGACAATGAATATGACTCCACCGAGTGGCACTGGACCCTCCAAAGTTGTCGTTATTATTTGGATTTCAATTAGTTATATATGCGTCGTCACTGAAATCCAAGAAATATGAATGGAAACAAGGCGATAAGCGTGGCAAGATGGGCCACCGAATGAAAGCCGAATCAACACACACAAGGCTTGAATCCATCCTGGAAAGGGCCTTCGAAACTACGCGTGGAAAAATTCAGGTAACCGGAGCTGCCTCTCCGCTTGCCCTTGCTTACTTTTTGTCGCAAACATACTCTAAAAAAATCAACAGCTTGCCGCATCTAGTTGTTACAGGAAGTTCTCAAGACGCCCAGAAGCTTCAGCAGCTCTTAGAGTTTTTTGACCCGTCTTGTCAGAGTCATGTTCTTCCCGCCTTCGATGTTTCACCGTATTCGGGTCTTTATCCCAACTCCCGTGTGACCTCGGATCGCATTCGTTTTTTGATCAGAGCCCAGCAGGCTAAGGCCGGAGAAATCTTCATATCTTCGTCTGACGCGTTGATGCAAAAGTCGCTGCCCACCAAAGTTCTTAAAGAGTTTTCTCGACAGTTGAAGTCCGGGGATGAGCTTCCAGAAGATATCGCGGAATATCTCAACTCTTTGGGGTATGTCTCAGCGCCGATGGTAGAAGATAAAGGTCAGTATGCTTTACGAGGGGGGATTGTCGATTTATTTCCTCCCACAGAAGACCATCCAGTTCGTTTAGATCTTTTTGGTGATCAGATTGAATCCATCAGACACTTTCATGTTTCAGATCAGCGAAGTGCTGAAGAGCTCACGTCCTTTTTGTTAACTCCTGCACGTGAAATTTTATTTCGCGATGAAAATCACGAACGTCTTTTACAGCGGGTTCGCGGAAGCCTTGAAAATCGTAGCGTTGATAAGGCGGATGCCGAAGAAATGTTGCGCTCGTTGGTTTTGAAGAACTCCTTTCCTGGAATTGAGTTTCTTTTGCCCTATTTCTATGGAGACCTGTCAGCTCCGGTCGAACATTTTTCTGGAGCTTTAAATCTTTGGTTCTTAGACCCCGTCGAAATTTCTCGTTGCGCTGATGAAGCCTGGTCCGAGCTTAAAACTGACTTCGCATCCAGTGAGCGCCATGTGATTCGACCAGAAATCGACCTTCTATATTCCCCATTTGAAAAGCTTTCCTTCCCTCAAAGTTCACGGGAAATCTATTTTTCATCTTTAGAATATTTTGAAGAAGAAAACTCTGCAGACACTCGCGTTGAGTATCGAACTGCTTTGACCCAAGATTTCAACAACCTCAGTCTTACCAATCCTGTTGGCTCAGAATTGTGGTTGCAGGCGGCAACAACTAAACTTCATAAATGGAAAGATGATGGCTACCGTCTTTTTATCGGAACCAAAAATCAATCCCACATTGAAAGACTCAAGCTTGTTTTCGATAAATTAGGTCTGAAGATCGCCAAGGTCGCCGACGATGAATATCGTTGGGACTCTTGGCTGATGGAGCAAGACTCCGACCCCCACCTGGTTCATGTTATTCCTCGTTATCTTTCTGAAAGTCTTCGCCTGGATGAAGAAAAGTTGATCTTTCTTCGTGATGAGGATTTTTACGGAAAAAAACAGCGCTCACGGGAATCTACGGGCGCCCAAGATTTTCAAAAACAAGCCAAGCGCCTTGCCTTCGGAGATTTAAAACCTGGGGATCTGGTTGCTCACATTAAACACGGTGTGGGCCAATATGAAGGTCTCAAGATCATGAACATTGGCGGTGTTGAGTCTGAGTACATCCAGGTTGGCTATAAAGATAAAGACAAACTCTACCTTCCTGTCTATCGAGTTGGACAACTCCAAAAGTTTTCTGGAGCTGCGGCCACCACAGTCTTAGACAAATTGGGCGGGACGGCTTGGGAAAAAACCAAAGCGAAAGTTAAAGCCCACGTCCGCGACATTGCTGCCGACCTTTTGGCTCTTTATGCCAAAAGAGCAGAAATGCACAGGCCTCCATTCACTTTTAAAGACCAAGAGATCGAACTTTTTGAAAATAGTTTTCCTTATGAGGAGACGGAAGACCAGATGCGCGCCATCAACGACATTTTGCACGACCTTCGATCCACGAAACCAATGGATCGTTTGGTTTGTGGCGATGTTGGTTTTGGCAAAACTGAGGTCGCCATGAGAGCCGCCTTCTTTGCGGTTCAAGCTAAGAAGCAAGTCGCACTTCTGGCACCAACGACGGTCCTTACATTCCAACACTTTGAAACCCTAAAGAAACGTTTCGAGGGGTGGCCCGTCGATATTCGCGTTCTCAATCGTTTTGTCTCGACCGCTGACACCAAAAAAACTTTGCAAGATTTGAAGGATGGTAAAGTTGATATCATCGTAGGCACTCACAAGCTTCTAGGTTCGGCGATACAATATAAAGACTTAGGCCTTCTTATCGTTGATGAAGAACAGAAATTCGGCGTTACTCATAAAGAAAAAATTAAAAAGTTAAAGACCAGCGTCGACACTCTGACGTTGTCCGCAACACCCATTCCCCGCACTCTCAACATGGCCCTGGTGGGTATTCGCGATCTCAGTCTGATAAACACGGCTCCCGTCGATCGCCTTCCGACGCGAACCTTTGTCACTAAGTTTGACGAAGAAACGATTCGCAAAGCGATCTCGGCGGAGATTTCTCGAGGTGGGCAGGTTTATTTCATTCACAATCGCATCGAATCTATTTATGGTTTGGCTGACGAAATTCGCCAGATCGTCCCTGAGGCGCGAATTCGTGTTGGTCACGGTCAAATGGAAGAGCATGAACTTGAAAAGACCATGCTTGCCTTCTTCCACCATGAAATCGACGTTTTAGTTTGTACCGCCATCGTTGAGTCGGGAATGGATGTGCCGCGCGCGAACACGATGTTTATTGACTCCGCCCATATGTTTGGACTGTCTCAGCTTTATCAATTGCGGGGACGCGTGGGTCGAAGCAAAACCCGCGCCTACTGTTATTTGATGATGCCAAGAAATCGCAAGCTGGACAAAGAACAACAAGAGCGCCTGAAGATCATTCAGGAAAATACGGCCCTGGGCAGCGGAATTAAAATTGCTCAATACGATCTTGAGCTTCGGGGTGCTGGAAATATTTTGGGCGAAGAACAATCGGGACATATTAACTCTGTTGGTTATGAGCTTTATATGGACCTTCTCAATGAAGCTCTTGCCGAGGCTAAGGGTGAAAAGATTGAAGACATGGATTTGGATCCAGAGATAAATCTACGAATTCCGGCCATGATCCCAGATAGCTATATTTCTGATATTCGCATTCGTCTTAGTTACTACAAGGCTTTGGCAGATATCACCTCCAACGAAGACCTTGATCGCATCGAAGAAGAGTTGCGAGATCAATTCGGCGCGATCCCTGAGCCCACCGTGAATCTCATGGGTCTTATGTTAATTCGTCGTCAATGCAAAGAGCTGGGTGTGCGCGATATCAGCGCGGGCGTTAAATCCATCTCCTTAATCTTTACAGAGAAAACCAAACTGAAGCCCGAAGCCGTCATTCAGTTGGCAGTTCGTGAAAATAAAAAGTACTCACTGACTCCAGACAATCGGCTAAACATAAAACTGGCAACCATCTCTTGGTCCGCTGTTCATGAAGAACTCGATTCACTGCTCAGACTCATCTAACCTTGAAGCATCACAATGCAAAAAGGTACGCCGTACTTTCTAGAATTCGAGACGGAGCCCGACTCCATAAAGGAGGTCGGTTTCGGTGTTGGGATCATCCACGGCGCTGGTTTTGGCATACTGAGTGGCGTAGATGTCGATAAAGGTATTTTCGAGCCCCCAATTGAACGTGGTGTTTTTTGCCGTTTCATAGTCGATCCAATCAAGCTGGAGCAGAACTCCTAATGTGTAATTGAAGCCCATTTGTGTCGTCGCGGAAAACGAGTTGGTCGGACTTTTTTCATCAAGACTCATCTGCCAAACAACAATGCCTACATAGGGCGCTAGATACGGCTCATCTAAAATCATGTCTGCGGTGTACTTCACTCCTACGCCGTATTTTGTAACGCCGAGAGTGCGATCACTGCCGCTACGATTGTCGCTCAAGGTTCCCTTCCCCAAATCCACACCCAAAGACAAAGAGCCCAGAACAAAGTTGTATTTGTAATCCACGCTCAGATGCACAAGAGGAATCGGACTGGTGCCAAAGAGTTCTCCGTACGACTTCCCATCCAGTGTTGAGATATAATTCTTTAGGTCCAAGCCTTCGTAATCCAGACCCACATAGATCCCATGATCTTCGCGACGTTCTTTGTAGGGTGCCAGATTGTCTTGATAGTGCTGTACTTCGACGAGCTCTGAAGTCTCCACCGCTGTCTGTGCTTGCGCCACAGAACAGGCCAACGCCAGTATAACAATACAAACTTTTGATTTAAGACTTTGGTGCAATTTCATGCTGTCTCTCAAATCTCGCCTATCTTCATAGGGAACGAGTGATACTCTAATCCTATGGGCAAGTATATCAGGGAAATTATTCAGATTTTGAGTCTAACTCTGTTGATTTTTGTTTTTCCCAACCTTGTGCTAGCTGCCCCGACCAACCTCCCGGAGATCATCAATCAAAGGATCGCCCGCATGAGCCTTGATGAAAAGGTGGGCCAACTATTTATCGTCGGATTTCCGCAAAAGTCCATCACACCTGAGCTGGACAGATTTATTTCTACCTACCGACCCGGGTCCTTTCTGCTATTTAAAAGAAATATTCAGTCCGTCGAGCAGGTGAGCCAATTAAATACCGCACTCTATCGCGTCAGCTTTAAGCACTCTCGTCTGCCTCCTCTTATTGCCATTGATCAAGAAGGGGGATCTGTCTCGCGACTTCCGATCTCGCCCGCGCCTCCAAATGCGCTCTCTATTGGACAAACTCAGTCCCCCCTGATCGCCGAAGAGTTGGGCTTTCAAACCGGACTTTTTCTACGAGAAGCTGGATTCAATATGAATCTCGCACCCGTTTTGGATGTTGCTGATCCTTTTAGCGGAAGTTTTATCGGCGTGCGATCTTTCGGTTCTGATCCTCATGTGGTGAGTGATTTGGGTGTGGCCTATTCCAAAGGTCTTCTTAAAGCTCGCGTGATTCCCACGGCCAAACATTTTCCCGGCACAGGAAG
>JANJTG010000394.1 GCA_024711265.1 Bdellovibrio sp.
ACCAGAGCCTGGTCGACGCGAAGAGCGGCCGCAACGTCTTCGCCGGCAAGGAGCCGGGAAAACAAAGCCGGATGTTCATGAACTACGTGGCCGGCCTGCAGAAGTACACGCCGATGGCGATTGCGTTCTTCGCGCCGAACGTGAACTCGTACCGGCGCCTGGCCTTCGGCGAGGTCTCGCCCAAGAACGTGCAGTGGGGCTACGACAACCGCACCTGCGGCCTGCGCGTGCCGCTGGACACGCCGGAAAACGCCCGCGTCGAAAGCCGTTTCGCCGGTTCCGACGTCAACCCCTACCTGGCCCTGGCCGCCACCCTGGCCTGCGGCTACCTGGGCATCAAGGAAAAGCTGCAGCCCACCGAACCGCTGGCCGGCAGCGCCCACGCCAAGGGTTACGACCTGCCGCGTTCGCTGGAAGAAGCCATCGCCGAGCTGCGCGCCTGCAAGCCGCTGCGCCAGCTGCTGGGCGAACGCTTCGTGCGCGCCTACACGGCGGTCAAGGACAAGGAACACCAGACCTACCTGCGCGTCATCAGCTCCTGGGAACGCGAGTTCCTGCTGCTGAACGTCTGAACCCCTCGGAGCACCCATGGACTCGATCGACACCCGGACCCTGCAGGCGCTCGACGCCGCCCACCACCTGCACCCCTTCAACGACAACGCCGCGCTGGCCAAGAAGGGCACCCGCATCCTGACCAAGGGCGAGGGCTGCTACGTCTGGGACGCCGAGGGCAACAAGCTGCTCGACGCCTTCGCCGGCCTGTGGTGCGTGAACGTCGGCTACGGCCGCCGGGAACTGGGCGAGGTGGCCTCGCGGCAGATGACGCAGCTGGCCTACTACAACAGCTTCTTCGGCTGCACCACCGAACCCACGGTGCACCTGGCCGCCAAGCTGGCCGAGCTAACCCCGCACGACCTCAACCATGCCTTCTTCACCAACTCGGGCTCCGAGGCCAACGACACCATCCTGCGCCTGGTGCGGCATTTCTGGGCGGTGCAGGACCAGCCGCAGAAGAACATCGTCATCGGCCGCCACAACGGCTACCACGGCTCCACCGTGGCGGGCGCGAGCCT
>JANJTG010000079.1 GCA_024711265.1 Bdellovibrio sp.
GAAAAGTTGGAACAGATTATGAATATTCAGAGAAACCGAATCTCTCTGAATAAAGGGTAAAAGGCGGGGTATTGATGAAACCGAACCTACCAAACAAACAAGAGAAAGAGCCCGTAAAGGTTCTTTCTTTGCAGGAACAAGAAACGTTGATTAAAGAAGAAATTCAACGGTTTCTGAAGCTTGCAAAGGAAAAAGGCGCGTTGACGATCGAAGAGATCAACGACCTTCTTCCTCCTGAAATTATCGCTCCTTCAGTTCTTGATTCCTTCATGCAGGGTCTTGAGGCTGGGGGTGTAGTTATTTCAGACTTGTCTGAAACTTCGAAAGAAGAAGAGGGCGAAGGAGCATTCCTTGAAAGCCCGGATTCTGATGACGAAGAAGTAGATGAAGAAGAAAAAGCTGAAAGCGAAGACGTTAAGGGCAACGACCCTGTTCGTCTTTATTTACGTAAAATGGGTAGCGTCTCTCTTCTCACTCGTGAGGGTGAGGTTGAGATCGCTCGTCGTATTGAAAAAGGGGAGCGTGAAATCGTTCGTGCGATCCTTTTGTCACCTCTTGGAACTTACGAGATCATTCAACTAGGTAAGCGTCTGGATGAAGGACGTATCAAAGTTAAATCGATCTTCCGTGGTCTTGAGGACGAAGACACTCAATACGATGAAAAGGAGTACATCGATAAGATTCATGAACTTATCGGCAAAGTGACTGAGTACCAAAAGGCCGCTCAGAAGTACTTCGATGTTCTTCGTAAAGAAGAAACAAACACTCCTGCTCGTCAAGCAGCCATGAAAGAACTTGTTCTTATGAACGACAAGTTGATGGCGAACTTCGAGTCTGTGAACTTCAATCGTAAGACAATCAATCGCGTCGTGATTAAGTTTAAAAACTTGGTCAGCCGTATCGGAACTCTTCGTCGTCGTATTAAAGACGGTGTCGAGCGCACGTTCTCTAAAGACGTGGCAGCGATGGCAGAGCGTATGAAGCTGATCGATGCGAACGAAAAAGAATTGACCAGAATGACTCGCGATACGGGTTTGAACTATCAAAAGTTCAAGTCTTACGTGTTGCAAGCTCAAGAGGCTGAAAAACGTATCAAACGTTTGGACTCTGAAACTGAAATGAACCACAACTGGGTGAAGGAAACTTACACAGCGATTTGGAAAGGGGAGCGTGAGGCAGATGCGGCGAAATCAGAACTCGTCGAAGCGAACTTGCGTCTCGTGGTTTCTATCGCGAAGAAGTACACCAACCGCGGACTTCAGTTCTTGGATTTGATCCAGGAAGGTAACATCGGTTTGATGAAAGCCGTTGATAAGTTCGAATACCGTCGTGGTTACAAGTTCTCAACTTATGCGACTTGGTGGATCCGTCAGGCGATCACTCGTGCTATTGCCGATCAGGCGCGCACGATCCGTATCCCTGTGCATATGATCGAAACGATCAACAAGCTGGTTCGTACGTCTCGTTATTTGATTCAAGAGTTGGGTCGTGAGCCCACCCCTGAAGAAATCGCAGATAAGATGGACATGCCGGTTGATAAAGTTCGTAAGGTCTTGAAGATCGCTAAAGAGCCTATTTCTTTGGAAACCCCGGTGGGTGAAGAAGAAGATTCACACTTGGGTGACTTTATCGAAGACAAAAAGGTGATCAATCCTGCAGAAGCGATTGTGAACCTGAACTTGGCGGAACAAACTCGCCGTGTGCTTTCGACTTTGACTCCAAGAGAAGAAAAAGTTCTGCGTATGCGTTTCGGTATCGGGGAAGAGTCAGACCATACTTTGGAAGAAGTGGGTCAGGACTTCAACGTGACTCGTGAGCGTATCCGTCAGATCGAGGCGAAGGCTTTAAGAAAGCTGCGCCATCCTTCTCGTTCGAACAAACTCAAAGCGTTTGTCGACAGCTAGAGTTTAATAAAATCTGAATGCTAAAAAGGGGTCTTTCAAAGACCCCTTTTTTATTTTATTATGTGCTTTCTTGTTTGGTTTTGGCTCTTTAACGATGAAGGAAGGGTATGAAATCTATGGTTTGGGGTGTTGTCATTATTGTCGTGGGTCTTTGTGTCCTTGTGGGGGCGATCTTTGGAATCAATATTCCCATCCTCAAAATTCTTTTCGGCCTTTTCTTGGTTTACCTGGGCGTGAAGGTGATCTTTGGGGCTTTCTCGTGGGACTTTGACTTTAAGGCTGAAAAACGGTCTTCCGACCACGAGGCGGTCTTTGCTAAGGCGCAGTTTCAGTACCCCAATGCGAAAGAAGCCCGGGAGTATGTCACGGTATTTGGCTCTTCCCAGTTGGATCTGTCGGAAGCCCCGGATTTGGCTGAAAAAAGCCTTGAGACGGTGACCGTGTTTGGCGAAAGCGAGATTGTCGTGAAAAAGGGTCTGCCCCTTCGTGTAGAATCCAACACGGTTTTTGCGAAGTCAGAATTTCCAGGAAAAAACATTTCCGCTTTTGGGCAGTTCCACTATACGACCCCAGGGCTGAAAGACGGAGATCCCGCTTTGAACCTGAAGGTGACGGTGGTGTTTGGTTCCTTGAAGGTGACTGAAAAAGACTAATGCAGCGTGATTTGGCTAGAGTCCACGGTGTTTGGTACTCTGCCTCTGTTTTTCCATCTATGGGGAGTTAGCTTAGTTGGTTAAAGCAGCCGGCTCATAACCGGCGGATCGGGGGTTCAAGTCCCTCACTCCCTACCATTTATCACCAACACTATTTTTCTAACCAATCTTCGGTGTTGTAATCGACACCGGCTTTTTGGCTCAGATAAACCACTAATGGCTGACCGGGTATTACTAGATTAAATCTTTCTCCATGGGCGTTTTGAGCAGTGATACATACTGCAAGATCAAACATACTAAATATTTTTTCCAGCGAGACAATTTCCTCGGTCAGGGCGTCAAATTTCAAGGATAGCTCCCATGAAATCTTGCCCCAACATTCGGAAAACTGTTGTAGTACTTTTTTGTGAAAATCACTTCCAAATTTCGAATCGGATTCGGTGAATAGAACAAAATAAGAATAGAGCTGTTTGCAAAGGGAAATGCTGGCTCTGGAAAAAATGTTTTCTTCGAAGATTCCCTGATACGTAATATAGGTCACCTCCACAATTTTAAAATCATTTTGAAATCCAAATGCGGCTATTTGCTCTAGTTCCGCGATGGGTTTTATATGGCCACGGACTACATGGTGCTTATGTAAAAAGTCGTCCAGTTTATCTACATCATCTGACCTTATGCTTGGGGAATAGGCCGAAGCGATTTGATCAAATAGCTTGTCAACGAGTTCATCTTTCTTTGCGTTCAGAAGCTGTTTGATTGTCAGTATTCGCTCTTTTTGAGCGCGATAGGATTCCTGTTGCTGATTTAGAAGATCAACTAAATGGTGTCGCAAAACATCTTCAGTACTTCCTCCCTTTATAATCTTCCCAACTTCGTCCAAAGAAAATCCAACCTCCCTCATGGCTTTAATGCAAAGCAAATGATCAATATCTTCTTGTGAGTATTCTCGATAGTTGTTTTCATCTCTTTTTGGTTTAATAAGGCCGAATTCTTCATAGTGGCGAATCATGCGTTTGGTGAGTCCGGTTTTTTTCTCTACAATTTGGATATTCATAGCATCTCCTTCCTCCTATGTTCGACCTTGCCATTGTGTCATACTTTAGTGCTTTTTATAAATTGGTTGTTTTCTCTACTTAGGTCTTTCGTAGAATCGTGTCTCGAATCGGTTTTCCGAATCATTTTCTCCGCCATAGTTTGGTCCCCCTCCCCAATCACCACACAGAAGAATCGAAGAACCAAAGAAATAAACTTAGATGACTTTTTTCCCAAGCCTCCCTAGCCTAGAGGTATGCGGGGTCGTTTGCTTAGATATTTGATACTTACACTGGTCATCTTATGGGGGCCGCAGATGGCTTTGGCCAATGCAGAGGTTCAACCTAGACCAAAGGCTAAGATCAAAAAAGCCCCTTTCAAACCCGCGACTCCGGAGGTGACGCCTCCTGAAGAAAGTGTTCTTGAGATCGGTGAAACCTATCTTGAGGAAACCCGCCAAACCGTTTCCAATCGTGTGCTTCGTTTGGCCGATAAAGTGGACTCTCTTTTTGGAGATCGCAGAGCGGATGACCGGAAAAATACGAGCACGTTGCGCGTGGGGCAGACGTTCTTTGTTAAAGACGGAACAACGGGGGCTGACGACATCGAAGCTACTTTGAATCTTTACTTGCCAAACCTTCAAAGAGTTCAAGAAAAGGTTACGGATACTTTGATGTCTGTGGCGCGCGAAGACACTGATGTGACCGAAGTTGATCCTGAAAAGTTCAATAAAGAAAGCCAATGGGATCTGAACCAAGAAAGTGGTGTGGTGATCGCCAACCCCATCAACTACTTTGGGCGACTTCGTCTAAGACGAGACTGGTTGCTGGGAAAATTTGTTCACTCTTTCTATGAGCAAGTGGGGTGGTCAAAAAGAAACGAATGGGAGGAAGTGACGTCGTTGACTTCGGACTACGCCCTCACGCGCGACCTGTTATTCCGCTTTATAAACGAAAAGTATTGGGCCATGACGAATAATGGGCTGAGTTCGGCGCACGGCCCGTCGTTGTTGCAGCAAATTTCTGAAACAAGTGCGATTTCATACGATCTTCGCTACAATACAATTTATGAAGACTATACGTTTTATAGTAATCGAGTAAGTTTGGGTTCTGTCTATCGTCGAGAACTGCCACTTAAGTGGATATTCCTGGAAGTTCATCCAGAAATTGCGTGGGAGCGGGAGACAAACTTCCGTGCGCTTTATAATTTGTATATCAAGTTTGAATTCGTTTTCGGTAAAATTTAAGGAATCCAATGAAAATAAGAGCCAGTCACATTTTGGTGCAGCACCAATATGAAGCCGAAGACCTCCTGCGTGCTTTAAAGGATGGGAAAAGTTTTGAAGACTTAGCGCGACGCCATTCAAAGTGCTCGTCTGCGGCCCAAGGGGGTGACTTGGGAAGTTTTTCCTCTGGGCGTATGGATGAGAATTTCGAAGAGGCGGCTTTTGCTTTGAAGGTGGGGCAGATCTCGGCAAAGCCCGTGCGCACGAAATTCGGCTATCATCTGATCAAAAGAACAGAGTAAAAACTTAAAACTCAACCTTAGGTTTGGAACTAAATTATTCTCATAGATCTACTAGCTTTTTATGAGCAAATCCGAAAAAATATCTGGAAATAATTTTTGGAGGAGCTATGAGCTTTAAAAGATGGTGGGGCGTTTGTGTTTTATCTTTGTTGGGAGCGGGGACGGCTCAAGCGGCGGTTGTGAAAGACAACTCCTTTCTAATTGAAGAAGCTTACAATCAAGAACCCGGCGTGGTTCAGTTTATTCAAACTTATCAGTATTTAGATCCGGCTCACGAGTGGGGTTATACATTCACCAATGAGATCCCTGTTCCGGATGAAACTCATCAGTTTTCTTATGTGATTCCCGTAGCAAAGGTCAATGGTCAGGGGGGAGCTGATGATCAAACCCAGGTGGGCGACATTCTTTTGAACTATCGTTATCAGCTGATGAACACGGAAACAATTTCGATTGCGCCGCGCTTTTCTTTGATCCTTCCCACAGGGGACTACAAAAAAGGATTCGGTAATGGCGTTGCGGCTTTTCAATTCAATCAAGCGGTTTCAATTGCGTTGAATGAGAAGTGGACCAACCATTGGAATGCGGGTTTCACTTACACTCCAGACGCTAAAAATGAGTTGGGTGAAACAGCCTCTTTGTTTGGTTTCAACTTCGGTACCAGCATGATCTACAATGTGACTCCAAAAACAAATTTGGTGTGTGAGTTTGTGATGAACAGCAACGAGGCGGTGGTAGCTCAAGACACGAAAGCTGCCGGTTCCACTTATTATGTGGTGCCTGGAATCCGCAGCGCATTTGCTGTGGGTGAAGAGACCGAAGTGGTTCCTGGTATTGCGGCCCTTTTGGGAGTGGGACCTTCTGCGGAACAACACGAAAGAGGCGTTTTCCTTTATCTTTCTATTGAATCGAAACTTTGGTAGTTATCCAGACCTAAACAAACACGGTGAAAGATACTTTTATCAAGTATTTTTTCACTTGTTAAAAAAGTCCTGATTAGCTTTTGGACAGTCTCAAAAACATTCAATTTCTAATATGAGTCGACCGAAGACTCCTCCATAGCACGGAGGAGTCTTTTTTATGATTCAAACCACCTCTTTAAAAAAAACAATATTTCTATTCATCGCTCTGGGACTGGCGGCCTGTGCGCGTTCGAATGATTGGCCCAGCATTGACGAATCGGGAAACGAGACGGCTTCAGTGGTTGAGCCCACTCCGGAAGTGACACCTTCCACCCCCGCCGAAGCAGCTCCCGCACCAGCCCCCACGACACCGGGAACGGATGTGATCGCCACCAGTCAAAAGTTGTTGCTCAATCAAGCGATGACCTTGCGATACGAAAAGGCAGGGATTCTTGAGGCGAAGATTGAGTTGCCTGAGGGAACCCAGATCGAAGTACCAACAGACTATGACGTAAAACATTTGGACTTTAGAAACTCCAGCGGAAAAATCGAAAGATCCAGTACGGGGTTCTTGTATCCTGTTAAAATTGTGTCAGTGGCTTCTCAGTATGTTTCTCAGTTTCCGCAGAAGAAAATTGATGAGATCAATCAAACCAGTGGAGGCCTTTTCATTTTTGCCTCTATTGTGGGAAACATCGAAGGGTCTGATGGAAACTTTGCGGTGGTGGCCGGCTCCACGCCAGGAGCTGGCTTTTTAAAATACTATGAACCCAGCGGAAAGCCGAAATTCAAATACACCAATTCAGTGACAAAACGATTTGGGGCGCGCTTGAACAAAGGTGTGAGTGGCAGTTCACTGTCGACCGCTCAAAAGCAAAAGTGGGACAGCATTTATAATGAACTCAAGAAAGCAGTCAATCGGACGGTGGCGACACCAAAATCATATTTGATGATGGACAAAGCGACAGCGACTCAATGGTCGATCAATTTTGAAAAATCAGGTGTGATTTCCCCCGTGGGGGCGTGGACGATTGCCACCCAAGCAACCGCAGTTCGGCATGGCTTTTCGAATGTGCCGTGTGCGGAATTTCAATCAGAACTTTTGCGACAGGCCTATCAGCGCGCGGGATATCGTGTGACGGAAGATTTTAGCAAAAGTAAAGGGAATGAGTTGATTTGGTCTAATTCTGCGGCCGTGGTGAATTTCTCAATGGCTTTGTATAAAGCCGGATGGGTGCCCTGGGATTCGACCTTGTATCGTCCCATTTTGGGGTCGTTTCTTATGAATGGTTCCGGATTGACCCCCGGTCATACCTATATTTCCGCCGGAGACGATGGGATGATTATTGTGGATAATGGTGCTCCTCAGGGGCGTGATCTGCGCAAGACGACTGAAAAGACCATCTCGATCATGTATCAAACGGGAGTATTCTTCCTTCCTCCAGGAATCACGCCGCCCGTTTGGTAAGAGTCAGAATATTTCCCAGAAGACAAAGAAGGACGCCCACGAAAATATAGGGCGTCCATTTAAAGTTCTCAAAGAAACTTGAAAGAATAAGTGCGATCACAGGGGAAAGAACGCTGGTATAGGCGGCTTTCTCGGCGCCAATTTTTCCAGCCAAGGACAGATAGGCGCCAAAGGCGATGACAGACCCAAAAAGAGATAAATAAAACAAAGCTCCCAAAAATCTTCCGGTTAGTGGGATGGCCAGATTATCGCCGTGAATCAGGGCGACGATGAGAGTGAAAAGACTTCCGTAAAGCATGCCAAAAGTGTTTGTAACAACGACTGGAATGCGCAGTTGATAGCTTTTTTGAGAAACCATGTTGCCCGTTGAAGCAGAAAGAGTGGCTAAAA
>JANJTG010000082.1 GCA_024711265.1 Bdellovibrio sp.
GTACTGAGAAATAACTTCCGCAGCACCCACGACAGCCATCTCTTCGGCCTTTCCCAGGCGTTCAAATCCCTGATCTTCCATATCCTGGCTGCCGACACCAAAAGCGTGGACTTTACGTCCCTGCTTTTTCCAGGTTTCAAGAATTCTTTGTGCGTAAGTTACGCTGGAGGCTTCCGCCGCCACCATCAATACTTCGTCCATTAAGCCTCAATCATTCTTTGCACATCTTCAATCGCTTGAAGGGCTTTCAGGCCATCCAACCCCGTCACAACGGGAGTTTTATTATGAAGAACACAATCAATAAACGCGTCAGTCTCTTTCTGAAGCGCATCCTCTTTATTCACAGTCCATTTTGTGACCTTAACCAGTTCGTCGCCCCCCGGCCCCACTTCGACTTTTTCAAGTTCATGAGTTCCCGTGTGCGCGAACAAAGTGCAGTCATCCTGAGTTACACGAACAGATCTTTGTGTCGTCGGGGAAACGCGACTGACATTGATAATAGCGTGCATTCCATTCTTCATCTTGAAGGACACCGATGCCGTATCGAGTTCTTTTGAAACCAGTTTGGTTCCAGAACCCACCATCGTTTCAACCTCACTTCCGCTCAGCCACAAAAGTAGATCCATATCGTGAATCATCAAATCATGAAGAACGCTGACATCGGCTCCGCGGGCTTTATAAGGAGCCATGCGGGTCAATTCAATCGTTCGTGGATTTTTAAGATGTTTTTTCAGTTCAATCACAGAGGGGTTAAAGCGTTCGATATGCCCGACCGCCAACTTCAGGTTGTGTTTTTTTGCTAAAGCCACCAACTCTTCAGCCTGAGGAACCGTCGCCGTGATAGGCTTTTCGACGTTCACATGAATACCATTTTGCAAAAAGAGTTTCGCCAGCTCAAAGTGACTCAAGGTGCTGGCGGCAATCGTCACCAGATCCACCTGACCAATTAAATCTTCGGGACGATGAAAACTTTTGACGCCTAAGTCGGCGGCAATTTTATCCGCTTGTGCGGGAAAATGATCACACACGCCCACAAGCTCGACATGGGGGTTGTTTTTATATTTTTGAGCGTGGAAGTTGCCAAGATAACCAACCCCAACCACAGCCCCACGTAATTTTTTATTAGTCATCGTCTTGCCATCCTTTGGGGCTGCGATCCACGGCAATACCACGCTTTGAACTACGAATGAAGTTGATGAAGTACTCGATATTCGGACTCAATGTACATTCGGCCTTGATGCGCTCAATGCCTTCTTCAACGGTATGAGACCCCATGATAATAATCCGAATAGCTTTGTGGACATTGGCGATCTCTTCACGAGGAAAGCCCTTACGAGCCAAACCAATCTTGTTCGTCGCACGGATCGTCGCATAAGTGCCTTGAGCGCGACAGAACGGCAGAATGTCCTTATTAACGACCGAAGAACCGGCAACGAAGGCACCACGCCCTACTTTCGTGAACTGATTGAAGGCACAAACCCCACCAATTGTCACACCATCTTCGATTTCACAGTGCCCCCCAAGATGGGAGTCATTGGCGATGGTCACATTGTTACCAATCTTACAGTCATGTCCCACATGCGTGTAAGCCATGAAGTATCCATTATTCCCGATCTCCGTTTTTCCATCACCTTTACTGGTCGCTAAGTTCACGGTAGAAAATTCGCGGAAGGTGTTATTATTTCCGATAATCAATTGCGTAGGCTCGCCCTTTTAAGAAAGATCTTGCGGAGGTCCACCGATCACCGCCCCTGGAGAAAAATGATTGTTCTCGCCGATCACTAAAATCCCGTGTCGAGAACCGAGGGTGACATGCCCTTCGACAAAAGTTCCTTTGCCGATTTTAACTTTACCTTGAATCAAGCAGTAAGGGCCGATTTCTACGTCGTCGGCGATTTCTACTTCTGGAGAGATGACACTGCTTGGATGAATTTTATAATTTGCCATGGAGCTATACCTTAAAACTAAAAAAGGGCCTTCTTAGAGGCCCTTTCGTTATGAACTACTTTTCTTTATCGAAGGCCTTAATCACTTCATCGGTTAAGTCCGTCTCGGGTGTTGCATAAAGCACCATCTGAGAATTTTCGATGACCATCGCGTAGCCTTTGTCTTTTGCAAGTTTCGCGATAACTTTTTTCATTTTCTCCAAAATCGGAGCCGTCAACTCACGCTCTTTCTTTTGGATTTCAACTTGGCTTTTGCCAACAACATCACGGTACTTCAACATTTCTTCTTGGAACTCAGCTTGCTTCTTACCAAGCGCTTCTTCAGAAAGAACAGACTTTTTCTTTTCCAAGTCTTCGCCCATCTTCTTCAAATCAGCTTCTTTCTTTTCGAGTTCTTTTTTCTTCTTATTGAACTCACCTTCCAATTCGGTCTTTGCTTTTTTACCAGCAGCCGTTGCTTGGATAGCCTTCTGCATGTCTACGTAACCAACTTTAGCTTCCGCATGTGCAAAAGATGCCGTCATTAGCATGCTTAGCACGATCAACATTTTTTTCATTAAAATCCTCCTTAAAGGTCTTTTTAAAAAATCCAGGGACCCCGTTTTAGAAACTTGGTCCGATCGAGAACTCAAACACCGTGGCATCTTGCTACAGTGGATTTCGATTGAGCGGGAAGCCCCACTCAAAACGCAACACCCCAATCGGAGAATACCAACGAATACCAAAACCAACGTCAGCGAAGAAATCATTTTCTGCCAACGTGTCGTCCGCCGCACCCACATCAAGGAAACCAGCTCCCATGATGCCAGCTTCTTTAACCAAAGGGAACTGTATTTCTGTCTGGTACATCGCCTGCTGAGTACCCCCAAAGAAGCGCATCGCACGATCTGTGGCTTCTTTGTCACTAATGCCTGGATTCTGAGCTTTAATCTCATCGAAAATTTTCTTCGAGAACTTCATTTTACCCACGCGATAAGAGCGATAACCCCTTAAAGAGTAAGGACCTCCCAGCAAGTACAACTCACTGAATGGAACCTCTTGCCCCTCCAAAGAATCGATCCGCGCATATTGGATGTTATTTCGCCACACTACATCCCAGAAGAGATTTTTGTAGTAGCGGAAGCTTCCGTTCATGCGAGAGTATTTCAAATCTCCACCTAGACCTGCGTACTCATAGGAGGCACTCGCATAAAGACCCCGCGTCGGCATTTGACGGTCATTACGAGTGTCGTACTCTAACGTCCCAGTCAATGAGCTTGTCACACCCGACGCCGTCCCCAGTGGGAAAAGATCCGTATCCGTGATGGGTTTCCCTGCTGAATCATATTTCGTCGAAAGCTCGGTGTCGTCATACTTATAACGAAGATAACCACGAGTGTACTCAGCCAAGGGGTGACCAAAACGAAGTGCGCCGCCTTTGTGATTCTCGTCATAGTCGGCACGCGCGGAGTTCGCGCTTTGATAAAGATCGGCCCCCACAGACCAAAGAGTGTCATTGAAGTACGGCTCTGTGAAAGACAGACTGTAGTAACTTCCCGTATTACTCAAATTCAAAGACGCGCCTAGGTTCTGACCTTTTCCAAGGAAGTTCGCCTGATTGACTGAGCCCTGCAACGTAAAACCTTGAGAGGTGCCGTAACCCGCTCCCAACTGAATCTGACCGGTGTTTCTTTCTTTTACTGAAATGTCTACATTCATGATCTCGGTGCGTTCTGCATCGATGGAGGTCTTAAAGTTCACCTCTTCAAAATATCCCAGACGTTGAATGTTTTCGAGTGACTGGCGACGACGAGTTTCGTTGTAAAGTTCACCTTCGTTGATCTTCAATTCACGACGGATAACCTTATCCCGGGTTTTGCTATTCCCCACCATATTGATTTTACCGAAGTAAACTTTTGAACCCTTATCAAATTCAAAAATCAAACTCACCTTACGCTCTTTCGCGTTGAAAGCCGTGCGCGGAATCACGTTGGCGTAGGCATATCCCAAGTCGCCATATTTCGCCGTCAAATCACTGATGTCTTTTTGCAACACATCGTAGGCAAAGACACCGTTGTCATCGATCTTGATGGCCTCATAAAGCTCTTGCTTAGGGAAAAGAATATCTCCGGCGAAGTCCACGTCGCCCACTTCATACTGCTCGCCCTCTTCAATACGAATCGTGATGTAAATATTCTTTTTATCCGGAGTCACCGTCACCTGCGGACGATCAACCTTGGCTTGCACATAACCTTGATTCCAATACAAGAAACGCAAAATTTGAACATCCCGTTCAAACATCTCTTGCTTGTACTGACCCGAACCACTGAGGCCCGAAAAGAATCCCCCCTCTTGAGTCAACATCTTCGACTTCAGTTGCCCATCAGCCAGATGTTTATTACCCAAAAAAGTAATCTTCTTAACTTTCACCTTATCGTTTTCACGAATCTTAAAAACCAAACGGACCGTTTCATCTTTGGTCAAAACCTGAACATCCGCTTCCACTTTCGCAAGAAAGAAGCCTTTATCTTCATAGAGCTTCTGAACTTTTTCGACAGCCTCTTTCACCTTGGCCATATTGAGAAGCTGATAAGCTTTGATTCCCGTCGCGTCGCCAATGTCTTCCGACTTAACTTCGCTGTTCCCCTCGTAAGCGATTTCCACGATCGAAGGTTTCTCTAAAACTTTGTAAGTCAGAACAACATCTTTCCCAGATACCTGACGGTCAACTTCGATATTATTGAAAAATCCTAGTTTAAAAAGAGCTTCCACATCTTCGCGAATGTGCTGAGCTGAATAAACTTCTCCAGCCTTAGAGACAATCTTCGCAAGAATAGCGTCTTTCTCAATTTTACGATTTCCAGAGACTTCAATGTTTTTGATCGTCAAACCAGAAGAAATAGGTGCAGCAGAGGCTTGCGTAGGCGCTTTTGCCTTGGCGGTTTTCTTTTTAGCTGGTTGCGCCCAAACCGTCGAAGTTAACGTCGTGATTAGCAGTACACAAAGAAGCTTACTCAAAGTTTTAATTCCCCAACAGGCTTCGCCCGGTTTTTAAAAATCTATAAGATTTCTCAATACTTACAATTTGATTGGAGAATCGTAACTTAAGACCAAGGTCCTGTCAAAGAAGACGGAAGTACGGCCTTACTTTTGGTAGCAACAAGGCGTCATCATTTGACGCTCCGTTGCTACCAAAAGTAAGGCCGTACCTAGAGCCATTGACCGTCTTTCATGCGATAGACTTTGGGGAAACGAGCCGCGAACGTGAGATCGTGGGTCACAATCACGAGAGCAAGCTTCATGTCTTCTTTCAGACGAAAAAAGAGCTCCTGAATCTTACCGCTGGTTTGTGAATCCAGGTTCCCTGTCGGCTCATCGGCAAAGAGGATCTTGGGATGGCGCACTAGGGCGCGGGCAATAGCCACTCTCTGCAGCTCCCCGCCTGAAAGTTGATTGGGATAATGTTGATGTCGTTCAGCAAGCCCCATGAACTCCAAAAGGTGCAACGCTTTTTCGCGAGCGAGTTTTATAGATTCCCCGCCCACTCGACAGGGAATCATGACATTCTCAAGAGCAGTGAATTCACTTAAAAGATGATGGAACTGAAAAACAAAACCCATCTCGGAGTTTCTGAAGCGCGACAATTCCTCATCACCCATCGCCAAAAGATCGCGTCCATTACAATGGAGTTCCCCACGATTCGGACGATCCAAAGTTCCCATGATTTGCAGCAACGTACTCTTTCCAGCGCCCGACGCCCCGAGAATGGCCAAAGCCTCGCCTTCTTGAATTTCAAGACTGACACCGCGAAGGATCTCCAGCTCTCCCGTTCCCTGCGTATAAGACTTATGAATATCAACGGCCTTTAAAAAAACATTGCTATCACTCATTGCGAAGTCCTTCTACCGGATTCAACTTTCCACCCCGACGTGCCGGAGCCAAAGTCGCCACAAAACAAATCAACAAAGTCGCTGCACAAATCATCAAAGAGTCCACCCAGCGAATGTTCAGCTCAATCGAGTCCAAACGATAAACTTCTCCAGCAACCAAACCCAATCGCGACTGAGCAAACGCAAATAAACCACAAAGAATAAATCCAAAAAGAAACCCAAAAAAGATCCCGATGGCTCCCAAGAAAATCCCCTGGAAGGCGAAAATTTTAATAATATCATTTCGCCCCAGACCCACGGTTTTTAAAATGGCGATGTCTTTATAACGTCTCACCACATTCACAAATAAAGTGGCAGAGATATTAAAAGCCGCCACCAATGTAATGATCAACACGACCAAAAAAATTCCGGGCCGTTCCACACGAACTGCCTCAAAAAGATTTTCATTAGACTCTCGCCAGTCACGCACCCAGTAGGGCGCCCCTAAGACCTGACTTAAATTGAAGGCGGCTTGTCGCGCATAATTCACGTCCTGAAATCGCAACAACAACCCCGAATAACGATCCCCAATATCGGCAAGACGTTGCGCGGCCCCGAGATCCGTCAAAATAAAACGTTCATTCCACTCATACTTCCCTAAATCCAAAATACCTTGAATTTGGAACTCCCCCACTCGGCGAGTGAACTTAGCAGGGTCCACCGTATCCGCCACCGGCACCACCACACGAAAGCGATCCCCGACCTTTAGGTTCATCTTTGTCGCCAACCCCTTGCCGATCAGGGCCAATGGGATTTCACTTGCCTGCGACAAATCCGACGAACCGCTGACAATGCGTTTGTCGAAATTCAAAACTTTATTGACTCGCTCGGTGTCCACACCTTGAAGCAATGTGCCCGAGATCTTCCCCGCGTGGGCCATCACCGCTTCGATAAAAACAAAACGACTGGAATCCACCAACGTAGGTTCGGCCTGACGAATGCGACCTTCAAGTTCTTTCCAATCATCAGGAAAACGGGAGCGCTTCACGACTTGCGCGTGACCTGAAACATCCGCCATCGCGTTCTTCAACGTCGATTCAAATCCACTCATCACCGCCATGGAAGCCACCAAAGCAGCCACCCCCAGAATCAAACCCAACAGTGACAAAGGGGCTGAGCCACCGAAAAGAGTCTTTCGGGACATCAAGAGTCTCCAGGCAATCCAGGCGAGGGATTTATTCACGAAGGCTTTTCCTCCATCGTGATTTGAGATTTAAGATAAGCCATGATGAATCCGTCTAAGTCTCCATCCATCACGTCATCCACCTGATTGGTCTCAAAATCAGTGCGGTGATCTTTCACCATTTGATAGGGATGCATCACATAAGATCGAATTTGAGATCCCCACTCATTGGCTTTTTTCTGCGAATTCATGGCGTCTTTTTCGGCATTTCGTTTTTCAACTTCCATTTCATAAAGACGGGCCTTCAACATCTTCAAAGCTTTTTCACGGTTTTGAATCTGTGAGCGCTCCATCTGACAGGACACCACGACCCCGGTGGGGATATGGTACATACGAACGGCGGAATCCGTTCTATTCACGTGCTGCCCCCCAGCACCACTCGCGCGGAAGGTCTCGACACGAAGATCATCCGGGCGCACTTCAATATTGATATCGTCGTCAACTTCGGCCCAAGCAAAAACAGAGGCGAAAGAGGTATGGCGGCGGGCATTGGAATCAAATGGAGAAATTCGCACCAAACGATGCACTCCGGACTCCGCCTTCAAATAACCATAAGCATAGGGACCTTCAACAAGAAGCGTACAAGATTTAATTCCCGCACCTTCCCCTTCGGTCATCTCCACAACTTGCACTTTGTAGCCATGTTTATCCGCATAACGCGTGTACATTCGCAGTAACATTTGCGCCCAGTCACAAGACTCAGTTCCCCCGGCACCCGAGTTGATGGAAAGATACGCACTGTTGGCGTCGAGCTCTCCGTTGAGGACTCTTTTGAGCTCCAATTCTTGGCCGTATTTTTCAAGCGCCGCGACCTCGCCTTTGACTTCGACAAAGCTGCCTTCATCTTGAGCTTCCATGGCCATTTCAAGAAGGACTTCCGCGTCACTCAGGCGATTAGCAAAAGAGTCAAATTCGCCCACCGCTCTTTCAAGCAATGTTTTCTCTTTATTGAGCTTTTGCATTTCCGCAGGTTTTTCCCACAAGGCGGGATTCTCGGCTTGGATCGCAAGTTCGTCCAAGCGCTTCTTTTTTCGATCTAGGTCAAAGATACCCCCGAAGTTCCTTTGAGAAACTTTCGAGAGCCGCAATTCTGCTTTTAATTTCGGATGATTCGGTAACGATAGACATGGCCCCAGTGTATCTGCGAAAGAAGGGCTGTCAAGAAAAACGCCTCCGAGAACAGGGAGGGGGGAAAGCTCTCGGAGGCGACAGTGAGATCGCACACGCAATTCCCTAATACACTCTCGGTGCCAAGGGGGGTTCTTTCGACCATTTGCGAAATAAATGATCCTGGGCCGCAATCAACTTCGCCGCTGAGGACATCGCCCAAAGCTTATTCAGTTTTGGGTGCGTAAATGGTCCCTCGAGCAAGATTTTATCGCCGCGATCTGCTGGTAACAAATATAAGAGATTCTGAGAGAGTTTTATCCAGAAACTTTTTTCAAAAGCTTCTCGAAAACCGTGTCCTGAAGGGTGAACATTTCCCGAGCGTCTTTCTCATTCGTCTCGTGATCATAACCCAATAAATGAAGGGTTCCATGAAGAACCATATATCCCAACTCGGCCTGATAGGTCAGCTTATGCTCTTTAGCCTGTCGCTTTAAAACTTCAGGACACAACACCAGTTCCCCAAACGAGGACGGATCCATCGAGTCAAAACTTAAGACATCCGTGGCATAATCCTTCCCACGAAATTCCATATTGATCTTTTGTGCGGGTTTTTTATCAAGAAAGACAAGAGTGAATTCTTTCTGATTCTGCGAAGCCTTCACAACACGACGCTTCTGAAGCTCTTTGAATAAGTTCCCCATCCACTCTTGAAGAAACTTTCTGGGCACCGCATGTTTGGATTCGTTCACGATCAGTATTTGCATAGACTATCCTTGAGGTTGCGCTCCACCGACGTCACCCAAACCACCTCCGGCACTTCTTGGGTAGTCGATACGTTGATGGTAGATCCCCAACAGAATACGCACAAAGGCCGCTTCAACCTTAGAGATGTCTTTCAGGGTCAAATTACACTCATCCAACTGCCCGTCCGAGAATTTGCGTTGAATGATGTTTCTGACGATATTCTGAAGTCGGGTCGGCGTCGGCTCATCCAAAGAGCGAGCTGCCGCCTCAATACTGTCGGCCAACATGCAAAGAGCCGATTCGCGAAACTGAGGTTTCGGTCCGGGATAACGGAAATCCTGATCGCTAATTTCAGGATCATCTTCCTTCTTTAAATCCAAAGCCTTGTTATAGAAGTAAGAAATAAGCGTCGTCCCATGATGCTGAATAATGCCATCGATAATGGGTTTCCCCAGCTTATAAGCCGTCCCCATCTCCACCCCATCTTTCACATGGGCCACCAGAAGTGTTTTACTCATGAACGGCGAAATATGATCGTGGGGGTTGTGACCTAACTTTTGATTCTCAATAAAGTAGTTCGCGTGCTCCATCTTGCCGATGTCGTGATAATAACACATTACTTTACCCAACAGGGGATTGGCGCCGATTTCCTCCGCCGCAGCCTCCACCATAGAGCCCACCATCATTGAGTGATGATAGGTGCCAGGCGCCTTCACGATCATCTCTTTCAACAAGGGGTGATTCAGGTTGCTGAGCTCTAAAAGTTTCACATCCGTGGTGTAGTTAAAAATGGACTCCAAAAGAGGAATGAACATCATCGCAAACAACGCACTAAAAATACCACCAATAAATCCGGCCGGGATCGACAGAAGAATCTCTTTGGCGCCGCCTTCTTGGTCGAACTTCGTCATGGTCATAATAAAGGCAATCATCAAAGCATTGACGACACCCGTTCGTACCCCGGCGAAGTACACATCGTTACGGGTTTTACAGTTATAAACCCCTCGTGCCGCCGCAATACCGCCCACCAGGCTTACAAACATAAAACTTAAGTTGTAGTCGACCATGATCCCCAGGCACACAGACAAAAAGGCGGTAAAGAGCCAAACCACTTCCCCGTAGGTGATCAAAAGACCCACCAACATAGGACCTGCCGCCACCGGCGCTGCCAATAGGAAAATAGAAGGAGGTAAAAGATGACCCAGCTTAGATACAAACGCGGCATCAGTAATAAAAAGATAGATCTTGGTCACGAAGATCACCCCGAAGGCGATCAACATCATCACGGAAACATCTTTAAAATCAATCTTCACTTTGTTGATCGTAAAACGCTTCAAGTAAGAGAAGAAAACCAAAATCGCAATCGACAACATAAAGGCCATCGACAAGGCCATGATGTCTTTTCGTTTATCTGCTCGAATATTCTCGATCTGCTTAATGACTGCCATTTGGAAGGGCTGAATAACCGTTCCTTGGGAAATGATGGTCTGACCTTTTTTGATCGTGATCGTCACTGGAATAACCGCCTCGCGAGCCGCTTGGCGACGCGACGCCGTCTCTTGCTTATTCAAAGTCAAATTTGGAATAATCAACGACCGGGCAAAATAAAGCAGATTTGCCTGGTCACTTTCGGAAAACTTATTGAGATCTTTCTTTAAATCAAACTCAAAGTTTTCAGGCGCTTGAAGATCCAGGATTTCCCCGCGCGTGATCGTAAACTCTTTACCCAAGTTATTTCTATGAACCACCCGTCCCAACACGCTGGTCTGATTGACAGGGATAAAACGATCGGGTGCTTCGGCAATTTTTTTGTCGTACCAGCTTTCCAGGTTGCGGATGATCACGGCCTCAAGACGAGGACTGAATTTCAGATCAATCAGCCATTCAAACATGAAATCAGAAACTGTTACTCCCAATTCCTTTTCGAACTGCTTCTTGTATTGAAAAAACTCTTTCACTTTCGCGCGACGAGCCGCCAAATTCGTGGGCCACGGGGTTTCACGGTAGTACCCCCGCATCGTTCTAAAAGAGTGAATCAGATTAACAGAAACCCTCTCAAAAACTCCGGTGTCGTAATCATAGACGATGGGAACCGAATACTCCCCTTTGAAACGTTTTTCTTCGGTTGTCACCTCGTCAGTCATCTCAAAACCGATGGGAGAAACGACGTCGAACTTGGCAACATCACCGACGTTAAAATTATAGGGAATATCGAATTGGTAGAAGATCGTATAGGAAAGCAGTACGCAGTAGAGAAAAATCAACGCCGCACGACGAATAAAAAACTTTTCTTCCATGATCTGGACGGCGCGCCCGAAAAAAGTTTTTTCCAAACCAATGGAGTCCACCCAGTCCAAAAACTTAAGACTGTGATCCTCGTAGTTGACTCGAGTCGCTGGACTCTCGCCTTTTTTAGTTTGCTTGCCTCGCTGCATATCCAGTTTTATACCGTACCCTGTTTTGCAATAATTGTCGAAATCACTCTGTAATTGTGTTAGCAATGAGGAGATTCCATCGGAAAGTCGAGGCTCCTTATGTCACAGATTCCTTCTAACTTACGCCAAATTGAGTCCTTAGTCGAGATCATAGCTCGCCTTCGCGGGCCCGACGGCTGCCCCTGGGATAAAGAACAAACTCACGAGTCATTGACTCAGTACGCAATCGAAGAAACGCACGAGTTGGTCGAAGCTTTGGAAGAACCCGCAGGCCCCCTCAAGGATCAAAAAATTAAGGAAGAATTGGGCGATGTTCTTTTCCAAGTGATCCTCCACTCTCAACTGGCCGCCGAAAGAGGCGCGTTTACCTGGGAAGATGTGGTTGCCTCGATTTCTGAAAAACTCATTCGTCGCCATCCCCACGTGTTCGCGGGGGTCGCGGTGGCGGACTCTGCCGAAGTCATTCGCAACTGGGAGAACATTAAAAAACAGGAAAAATCATCGCAAGGAGACTCTTCACCCTATGCCCTGAATGTGCCCCCTCTGCCAGCCTTGCAGCGTGCCTACAAGATCGGTAAACGCACTGAGAAATTTCAATTTGATTGGGAAAATATTGAAGGCGTGATGGGCAAAGTTGAAGAAGAGTTTGAAGAACTGCGCGAAGCTCTTGAGAGCGACTCTGACGCCGAGATCGAACACGAACTGGGCGATGTTCTTTTTTCTTTAGCCCAGTTAAGCCGCCATCTTGAGATGGAGCCCGAACAAGTTTTGCGTCGTGCGAATCAACGTTTTGAAGGACGCTTCGATAAAATGATCGAACTGACTCAAACCGAAGGTAAAAACTGGGGAACACTCAGCCTGGAAGAGAAAGAAGAGTTTTGGCAAAAAGCCAAGGCATTGCTAAAGAAATAACTCGATTGCCCCAGCGGATCGCTGAGGCAATCCCCTCATAACTACAAACAGTAATTATTTTCTTGGAAATATCTCCAACACATATTGCTGCCAGACTGGCAATCGCTGCTGTTATTGGACCAATAAACGCCACGGCGAGAACAAACCTTACGCCCGCCATCCTTTACGGTCGCAGTAAACTGCCCGGCAGAAGTCATTTTTCCATTCATCGTCATTTTATAAGCGACTTCGTTTTTTCCCGGATTCAACAAAGGTCTTTGCAGAAGGGTCGCAATCCAAAGGTTGATTGTTTTTTTGCTTTGACCCTTATCAGAATCGTAACCAACAGATTTGGTTCTTTGCGAACCGTCTTGATGAGTCGCCGTCAAAGTCACTTCATCCGCTTTAACACCTTGAGGTCCGACGAAATAATCGTACTCTCCTGTCAAAAGAATTTCTTCCTGACATCGAAACGCCCCCATCGTGGGACCACCAGGCATGCCAGAGTCCTGACAATGAACCGTAATGTCCCCTTGAGAAAGAACAGCGGTCAGATT
>JANJTG010000122.1 GCA_024711265.1 Bdellovibrio sp.
GTTTACGTTCCTGACAGTATCGACGTACAACAATACTCTGGTTCTTTGGCAGCCAAAGTTCAGTTGTTCAGCGGTATTATTAAACCCGTGTTCGGTGGTGTGGTTTCTTACTCCTACAGAGCGTTCTCTTGGGATAATAAGAATCCTTATGGATACGTGAACGACACTAAAGCCAACTCTCACGCCGTGGACGTGGGGGCGATCATGGGTGCTGATTTGGAGTTCTCTCCTAAATACTCTTTAGGTTTGGATTTCAGATATATGTGGAACCTTTCAAGTCGCTTGAATGCTGGGAACTCTTGGATGTCTGGACCTCAGTATGGAACTCCCATCGAAAAGTTGCAGTACTATGTAATGTCCCTTGTCGGACGCGTGAATTTCTAATCTAATGAACTAAGTTAATTAATTCCTCAGTGGTTTCAGACCCCGTCTCAAAAAGGCGGGGTTTGTTTTTGGCGTCCTGCCAAAAACCTCTTTGGGGTCGGACTTCGGGGCTGGACTTCGGGGTGTTCCTGGCGCATAGTTTTTTTATGCGATTTCTTCTTCCCTTTTTATTTTCAATCAATGTTTGGGCTGCCACCCTGGTTACGGAAACTGTGGGGCAGGTTGCAGAACACGTGGTGACCAGTCGGGAAGTGCAGATTTCGATGGTGATTGAGAATATTCTTTTTCCTCCCAAAGCCCCGTTGAAAGGTCTTTACGAAGTGCGCTCTGGGCAGGCTGAGTTTCGCAATGCAGTGACCTCAGTTTTGCTGGAAGCGGTTGTGGCTTTGGAGGCCGAGAATTTTAATGTGGGAACGATCACGGAAGAGGAATTGACGGCCGCTATCACGAAGATCGAAAAGACCGTTTCGGGCAAAGCTTATTGGGGAGATCTTGAGGTTTCCGCAACGGAGCTGAAGAAGTTCACGGCTCGAAAGCTGGCGGCGAAAAGCTTTATGAAATTTAAAACCAACTCCATGTCGGGAATAATTACCGATCAAGAGGCTCAGGCTTATTACGAAAAGAATCGTGTGAAGTTTGGCAGCCTTCCTTTTGCCTCCTTTAAAGACAACATCAAGGCCTTCTTGGCGCAACAGCAGTTGGAAGAGCGTTTGCGGGCGTGGTTTGAAGTGATTAAGCGTAAATACAAAGTCCGTAATTTTATCTCGGGTTGATATGCACATCGAAACTCTTTCTAGTTCTCATAAACCCTCCATGCGTTCTTTGGTGGAGGCCATTCATGTCGAGCAAGGTCTTTTGCCGCAGTTTTATTGGCCCAAAGATCTTTTGGGAGCCGAGATGGCCGCCGCCGAAGCCATTGGCGTGTTTGAAGACGCGGAGTTGGTCGGTTTTGTGTTGTATCGAGAGCTGCCTCAAGCTTGGGAGATCTCCCTGGTGGCCTGTCACCCTCAGTTTCGTCGTCGAGGTTATATGGAGATGCTCTTTGAGCACCTTGTCGCCGCAAAGGGTCAGGAGCGAGAGTTGTGGCTTGAGGTTCATGAAGAGAACGTTCCAGCCCAAAAACTCTATGAAAAACTTGGGTTTAAGGAGGTTCGGCGGCGCCCTCGGTATTATATGGACGGGGCTACGGCGATTTTGTACACGCGCTCATAAAAGAGGCAGGTTCTCTGAGGGGGATCAAGATAAACCCTTGCATTGGCTGAATTTTTTTGTTAGCTTCAAGTCGTTCTAATGGGCCCAGAAGGCCCATTTTTTTTTGCCGCGACGGCGGACAGAGTACTCTAGCGTTTGATAAACGCAATTCTGGCGAGAATATGAAGTGAATTTGGACCTCGCGGAACTGGACTCTGTCCAGTCGAAGAGTATGTTATAAAAGGATTGCCTTAGATGTCTGAAACCCCATCTTGGATGGAAAAAGTAGTTACCATGGCCAACGAGGTCGCTGCCCGAGAGGGTTGTTTGATTTACGACGTAGAATTCGTTGGCGTCGGCAAGGGAAGAACCCTTCGCGTATTTATCGACAAAGAAGACGGCAGTATCAGCATTGACGATTGCTCGAATGTCTCCAAAGGGCTGAATCTTCTTTTGGATGCGGACGATGTTATTCCTGGAGGAGCTTATAATCTGGAAGTGTCGACCCCAGGTTTGGAGCGCCATCTGAAGGTGCCTTGGCACTTTAAAAAAGCAGTAGGCAAAAAAGTGTACATCAAAACCTCTAAAGCTTTAGAGAGTGTGGGTGTTACGGATAAGAAGTGGAAGTCCGCAAAGACTGTTGAGCAGGTTCTTGAGTCGGCGGACGACAGTGGTGTTCGGTTTGTGGTTGATGACGTAGAGATTCAAATTCCCTACGCACTCATCGACAAAGCGAAAGTGGTATTTGATTTTACTAAAGGTCAAAAAAAGTAACGAGAGAGGAAAGTCATGGCTGAAAATGTGTTTTCAGATCTTTCTAAAGTGATTGATCAGGTCGGAAAAGACAAAGGAATCGATAAGCAAGTTGTTATCGATGCAATCACTCAAGGTATGCTAGTCGCTGCCCGTAAAAAATACGGCACTTATCGTGAGATCGAAGCGGCATACAATGAAGATACTGGTGAAGTGGAACTTTTTGAGTTCAAAGAAGTCGTTCCTCGTGAAAAGTTCATCGATGAAGAGGTCGAGATTCCTTATGACGAAGCTCAAAAGTTGGATCCTAACGTTCAACTTGATGATTCTATCGGTATCAAATTGGAAGCTTCTGATTTGGGACGTATCGCTGCGCAAACAGCAAAACAAATCATCATGCAGAAAGTGCGTGATGCTGAAC
>JANJTG010000436.1 GCA_024711265.1 Bdellovibrio sp.
TGGGCTTGTGTTTGCGTATGGAGATTCCGATTCCTCAACACATCATGGTGGAAAGTGCACTTTTGTGTACTTGGAATCAGCATCAGTTTGCCGTTCCATTGACATCGGTGGCTCATATCAGCTCTTGCCAAGAGTTGCAGATCACCTCGGTGAATCATTTGCGCTATTGCCAGTTCGCCGGTGGAACAATTTCGCTTCTGAATTATACCGAGATGTTGAAACTTTCGACGCAGGAACCTGAAGAAAAAGTCAAAAAATCATCAGCGGTCTTCATCAAAGTGAAGGACATCATGTACGCTCTTTTAGTGGATAAGATTGAGGCCCAAACCGATCTGGTTGTGAAGTCTTTTGGAAAAATTATTCGAGAACAAAAAGGATTTAAAGGAATCTCTATTTTGGCGGACGAAAAGGTGACTTATATCGTTGATCCGGAAAAAATGCTGGAACTTTTAATGGCCAGTGATGCGCAGAAGGAGGCCGCATGAGTGACTTCTTTGGTGATGATTTTACGGCCGAACTGAAAGCCTACTTTCTGGACAGCGTCATCAAGGAGGTTGATAAGTTTATTGACCTCGTTGATGAGTCTTTGTGGAAAAGAATTCGTTCTGAAGTGGTGGAACAAACCCAAGCTTGGTCCGTCGATGCGAAGACTAATGAATTCCAATATCTTTCGGAGTGGCTTGAGACATATGGGAAGAGGGCGGAATGTATCGATGGTGCACAAGATTTTATCAGATCTTTGAAAGCGCTTAAATCCTATGTTGAAGCCCTGATCATAGAAAAGCAGGATTCCGCAGATCTAGCGGCAAAATACACTCTTGTGGCGGAACGCCGTCATGAGGTGTTATTCTTGCATTGTAAGGCGGGTGCCCAAGAGTTTGCCCTTCCATTACTCAGTGTCGTTGAGATTAGCAGCAGCATTCCTCTTTATTCTTTACCAGAAAAAAGACAGGGCCTTTTAGGGGTCATTCCTTTCCGTGGGGAAGCCATTCCTGTCATCAGCTTGCAGGATCATGGTTTTCAATCGATGGAGAATAAAAACATTTACTACGTCATATGCGAGCACCAAGGTGTTCGTTTCTCTTTGCAGGTGACAGAGACGGAAGATCTGGTCAGTCTGCGTGAATCGGAATTGCAGAATGTGGAAAGTCATTCCGCGATGATTCAAGCCTCTTTCGTAAAACAGTTCTTTATTAAAAACAGCAAAGGCATCATGATCTTGGATCTTGAGCAACTGGTGGCATGATGAATACTCATTATCTTTTTCCCGGAAAAATCGCGGCATTCAAAGAAGAGAC
>JANJTG010000146.1 GCA_024711265.1 Bdellovibrio sp.
CCTTCGAGTGAGAGTAGCGCTCAAGACCTTTTTTGAGCATGCGACAGATTGTGGACTTTGCACTTCCCACCGGACCGTGCAAAAGAATCACACGCTTTTCGGTCCCATAGCCCAGAGCCGCCGCCTTGAGGACATTCACCAATTTCATCAACTGCACATCGAGTCCGAAGACCGCGTCTTTACCGTTGTTGTGGATATCATCAAAGAATTTGTAGCGGACGACTTCTTTTTTAAAGTCGATATAGGTTTCTGTGCCCTCTTCAACGATCATGTCATACATACGTTGATAAGCATTTCTTGTGATTTTTGGGTTCTGTTTGACAAGGCCGAGATATTCCTCAAAAGAACCACTCCAGTGTTCTTTCGCATGCGCGCTCGAATTCTGCCAATTAGTTACCAACGAATGAAGATCAATCTTAGAGGCCATAATCTCTCCCCCAGGTGTTTGGTGACACACCTACTTCGTTAGATTATGCCTCATTACTAGACGGTTAACGAGGAATTTAATTTATTTGTATTGCTTTGAATCCCGAGGGTTGTTTCAAAGTGAACAGCTCAGATTTGAACTGGACCTCTGTCTGGGGGCTTGAAAATTGCCACTGCATTTCGAATTGCGGGGCCGTAATGACGACTCTCTTCTGTCCCTCATTGCGACCCAACCATTCGACACGAATTTTCTTTTGAACATTCTCACATTGAGAGAGCCAACCTAGGTTGTCTAAGGCGCACTTCCACCCAGGTCCACGCACGGGCTCTTCAAATGCGATATTTGCAAGATTCATAGGATGGAGAGGAAGGTCGATCATACGACTGAACGCCGTTTCGGAGTTTCTTCCATAAAAGAAAGTCTTCTGCGGATAAATAATATAAGAGATTTCTGTGGGACTCATCACCAGACTGGCCACTTGATATCCCAAGATCGCTGAGATCTCAAAACGGGCTCGCTCGTTTTTCACGGCATAGATATCTATATTCAGTGACTGCGTTTTATTTTCCCTTAGGTTTTTAATCAAAGCTTTGGTTTCCCATTGAGCTTTCTGATACGCCCCCTCCTTCGCCATCTTAGTGACACAGCCAGAAAGAAAAAGGGTTAAAAACAAAAAGAGAAAATAATTGATCCTTGTATTCATTGCCTTAGCATAGAGAAATGAATTCTTTTAAACAAGCCTTGAATCAGTTAAATAGCTCCTGGAAGAACAGCCTTCTGTTAGGGGCCCTTGCCACCTTTTTCGTTTTTCTGGTTCGTTATATTCCCTGGGGAAGCGCTTTTGTGATGTCCTTTGGAATCCTCATATTCCAAGAAGTGGCCCGCAATCTTGTTATCACGGCCTCTTGGCATCCTCATTCTCAGTTTCTTCGCAAAGAGTGGATTCCCTACCTGATCACGAGTTTGATTCTTTTGCCCACCAGCGTCCTTATGGGATCCGCCCTGGGAATTTTAGAAAGTCCTCAAACCCTTCTTGCCACAGCTCCGATGTCTTTGGGGCTCTTGATTCTGGCTGTTTACTTCTATCTGGTTTTAAGTCACGCCCTTCGTTTGCATTCTGAAAAAAACGAAAGCCTTGCGAAAGCCATCGACATCGTCGGCCTCGCCTCTTTAAGACATTTTCGTCTCTATTTTACACTCAGCTTTTATTTTGGGTTGTTGATTTTGATTTCTGGAATGACAAAGGGAGTGGGACTTCTCGTCACACTCCCTCTTTTATTTTATGCAAATCATTTTGCTTACGTTGAAATGAGTCAACGCGGTTTTACTGCCCCTGTCCGGCAATAGGCGTTTCAACAGATGCGGGCAATCGAGGCGTTGAAAGCTCTTGCTTTTCAATCGCAAAGATTTTACTGCGAATCTCTTCCACCTTCTTTTTGTCGGTCTCAAGATCCACGGCCTTGCGGTACATCTTCTTCGCTTTGTCGACCATCGCTTGCTTATAATAGGCGTCCCCTAAGTGTTCCGCGATAATGCTGACCGTGGATTGATACTTATGAGCCGCTTCGAGGAACTTGATAGACTCTGTGTACTTATTCTGCTTATACAAGATCCAACCCAAGGTATCTAAAACATATCCATCTTTGGGCTCGAGCTCCAAAGCTCTGCGCGCCAGCTTTTCAGCATCAGGAAGATAAATTCCCATTTCCGCCCAAGTGAAAGCCAGGTAGTTCATACCTTGCACATGGTTTGGATCGATCTCTAAAACTTTCTTCATTTCACTAACGACCACATCTTTATTCCCCATTCGGTCGTTGATTGTGCCATAGTAGAAACGCAATTGAGCATTTTCTGGGAATTTCACTAAACCCTGTTCTAAGATCTTCGCCGCCCCTTTATAGTCGTTCTTCTCATCCAACAAAGACGCGTACATTGCAAAAACCTGAGGCTGATCTTGGCGCTCTTTAAGCCCCTTTGCCGCCACTTCCAAGGCCTCACTCAAACGGCCCATTCCTTTAAGGAGATACGCCGCATGAACCACGGATTCTCCATAGTAGGTACTGGTCACCGGAATTTTGACATATTCCTTCACAGCTTTTTCATGTTGGTTAGTCTCTTCATAGACTGCCGCTAGATAAAAACGAACCTTGTCGGATTCGGGAGCTTCCTTAAGAACCTCCTCTAGTTTCTGAGAAGCCAAGTCATAACGTTTCTGCTCAATAAGAATCAAAGCCATCTTCATACGAACGTTGAGTGGCTCGTCCGAATCATTTTCTACAACTTCCAGTTGCTCATAGGCTTTTTCATAGTCACCGCGCTCAATATAGGTTTGCGCAAGAATTTCCGCCACGCGAGGACTTGGATTGTTTTCTTTTTGGAATTCGCGATACATGGCGATCGCTTTGTCTTCTTTCTTCTGTTTCGTGTATAAAGCTCCCAAAGAAAGAACTGCATCCGCAAAGTCCGGCTTTAAGCTCAATGCCTTCTTGAAAGAATCTTCCGCTGCCTTTTGGTATTTGGCCTCTGGCTGATCCATACGAACACGGCCGATGTAGTAGTGCGCTAAATAAGGCGTGGCATAATCTGCGTTCTTAACTAAAGACTCAAAGTACTTCACCGCTTTGTCATACTGTTTTTGCTCTGAATACAAGGCCCCAATATAAAGAGGTGCTTCCGTGTTTTCGGGCTGCAACTTCATCACCTTCGTGTACTGGTCCATCGCTTTGGGGTACATCTTCAAAGAGGAATACAAACCACCCAACAACAAGTAAGCGTCCACATTTTTCGGATCTTTGCTGACAGCTTCTTCCGCTTGCGTCAATGACTCGGAGATCAAACCTTGTTTCAGATATTCCGCCGCCAAACGCATATGCACAGCTGGAGACTCTTGATCATAGATCAAAGTCATTTTGAAAGACTCCACAGCCTTTGCCGTATTGCCCTCAAGACTGTAGGCCTCACCCATCGCGAAATAGTAATCGGCCTGAGTGCGAAGATAGAGAGGATCTAATGTGGCGTTTCCATCTTGCGATACAACCGGCGGAGCAAAAGACGCAGGAGCTCTGTTCTTATCATCAAACGACGCTTCGTAATAAGGGGCTTTCTCAGACTCATTCGGAGTGAGTGTCGCGCAAGCTGTGAGAGTCGCTATAAGAGGGAGGATTATCGCAGTCCTAGTGAATGGAAACATTAGATCTCCTTGGTCACTAGCTGATCGGCGTATTTTGAGATTTCCTTGATAAGTCAGGACCTCATCAAGACCTTGATCGGGATTCGAAAGTATCTAATTCTGAGTCACACTCAGAAGGACTCCAACATCGTCGCCGGAATAGACAGGCTGCTCAGTCACCGCGACCTCTTCATTATCCAAGGCAATAGTCTCGGCCTTCTTATTTGGCCCCGAGGACCAAACAAGGATGCGCACATGGCCTGCCTTATCTGAGGAAAGAATTCGATACCGGAATGGCACTCCCCAGGGATCTGT
>JANJTG010000215.1 GCA_024711265.1 Bdellovibrio sp.
CAGAACGTATGAACGGAACCGGAAAGCTTGTCCAGAGGCGGGCTTTCGGATATCGGAACTTTAAAAACTATCGATTGAGAGTGCTAACTGCTTGTCTTTTTAGAACTTTTTGAATCTACCAACAGTTGAGTGAAGAGAACCATTAAATTCACTACTTATTCGGGAATGGATCGGAATTGGAAAATTAAATGGTGATCGCGGCACGACTTGAACGTGCGACCTACTGCTTAGAAGGCAGTTGCTCTATCCAGCTGAGCTACGCGACCATCGAAGATAAAATATCTTGAAGAGGCACAAACTAGCAAATTGATTTCGAAATTCCAAGCCCTCGAACTTAAAAATCCCAATTTATGCAACGTGTCGTTTCTGTAGGGATGCGCAAAGAGCCACCCCTCCGAGGATGACGTACCAGATCGTGAGAATCCATAGCAAAAGAATCGGTAGAGCCGCAAAAGAGCCATAAATTTTGTTGTAAGAAAAGAACTTCATGGCCAAGGCCGAATAGGATTTGTGAACCCCATAAAGAGTGGCGGAGGCCAGAAGGGAGCTGATTAAGGCCGCCTTAGAGCGCACCTGTGTGTCAGGCACGAATTTATAAATGGCAAACAAGCTGCCCACAAGAACCAGAGTGTTGGAAAGGCCTTGCGGTAAAAGACTGTGTACGAATTGAAACTGCTCCAAAGACATAAAGCCAATATAGATGGCCAGAAAAACCGGAATCGCCAGGATCAAACCCCACTGATAAATCAGACGCTTGTAAAAGGGACGGGTGTTGCGCAGGTTCCACACGCGATGGATGCCGACCTCCATGTCGTGCAAAAGACGAATGGAAGTGATAAAAAGCACGATCACACCAGTTGAACCCAATTTTCCCGCGTTGATGTTTTGTAAAAAAATACGGATGAACTTTGTGACGTCACTACCAGCGGCTTCCCGCATGTTTCGTAATAAAAAGGATTCTACTTTTGGATAGAGGACTTCAAGTCCTCCGATGGATTGAAAGGTGGCCAGGACGACCGCAATAAAAGGAACCAGAGCGATCGCTGTTGAGAAGGCCAGCGAGGCTGCGACCAGTTGAAGTTCCCCATCGCGCATCTGTTGAAGAGTGTCCATAAGAACACTCTTCAAGGTTTTAAAGCCAAAATCTTTTTTGAACAGCGAAGTCATGCCCATTTCTTTCAATAAGAGCCGCATCACAATACGGATCGTGCTCGAAAAAAAGATACCATGACTGATCTGCGGCTTCACCAAGATACTTTTGTTTTTCTTCCATCAAGGTTAAGGGATGAAGATCATAACCCATCAGCCAAGGGATTTTAACATGAGAACTGGTAGGGACCATGTCGCCGCAGTAAAGTACGGTGGTCTTTCCGTCGGTGATTTTGATGATCTGTTGGGCTTGGGTATGGCCGTTGGAAATCACCGAAGAAATCCCAGGGATGAAGTTTTCTTGAGGCCCCTCAACCACCTTCAGAACGCCACTATCCAGCAAGGGCTGATAGTTGGCAGCGTAATAGCTGGCGCGTTCACGAAGGTTGGGGTGGCTTGCGGTTTCAAGGTTGCCTTTTTGAACCCAGTACTGTGCTTTAGGGAATGTTGGCACAAGCTTTCCATTCACCTCAGTCGTTCCTCCGCCAGCGTGATCAAAATGAAGATGGGTCAAGATCACGTGATGAATGTCTTCGGGCTTTACGCCATGGGCAGCGAGGGACTTCATCAAAGAAGGCCCCTTGTCATCAATGCCATACATTTCCGCAAACTTGCTTCCCAGTTTTTCACCGTACTTGGCGATAAAGTCGTGGCCGTTCCCGGTATCAATCAGCACATTGCAGCCTGGGGACTTTAAAAGCAAAGCGCGCGCTTCCATCTGAATACGGTTTTTGTCGTCGGTCGGATTGGAGCGCTCCCACAGTACTTTGGGAACGGTGCCAAACATAGCGCCCCCATCAAGACCAAAGAGGCCCGTAGGAATAGGGCAAACTTCATAGGGCCCCACGGTCAGATGTTTTTTTTCAACTTCAAATTTGTTCGGAGTCATCTTTCTTCTCCTCTTCTTTAACAGGGAAAGCATCAGGATTAATTGTTAAAACCCACTTCTTATAGGCAGCATACACCTCTTGGATCGGGCCTGGAGGAAATACCGGACCAACGTGCAATACGAGTTTTCCAGGCTTGGGAATGGGCTGACCTTTGGGCCATAACTCCATCACCCCTTCCAGATAAACAAAGAGCAGAGGCGTCTGAGTTTTCTCGGAAAAAATCGAAACACCTCTTTTGAAATCCTGAATTTTTCCATCTTTGGAGCGTGTGCCCTCAGGAAAAATAATCAACCACATGCGAGGAAGTTCGGTTAATAACTTCAGGATCAGATTGACGGCTTCCCCTTTACGATCTTTGCGGTCAATCGGAATGGCGCCAAGGCAGTGCTGGGAAAAGAACATGAACAGAGGGTTTGAAAAAAAATAGTCTTTCGCTGCGGCAATATACACGTTCAGCCAATAGCGACGGGGAATCGAGGCCGCGATGGAAACCGCATCCAAGTGGCTGGAGTGATTTGAGATAATAATGAGCTTCGGGTATTTGGCGTAGATCTCTTTAAAAGAGTTCCCTTTGACCTGCAGGCGAATATAAAACTTTAAAAGAATATTCTTCAGCAGAATCGACCACAAAAAACGCATGAACACACTGAACATGTCAATGTGGCGGGTGAAAAGCGGCAGATGTTTTAGATAAGTTGGCAGCTTTGTCCACTGCTCATTTTCGTAGTTCCAATCCTTCATAGAATAACCGTCATCACGTAGTAATAAATAGGGGCCACGAAAATCAAACGGTCCATGCGATGAAGGAAGTCACCGCGTCCGATTATGAAAGGTCCCACTGTTTTCATTCCGGCATCGCGACGAACTGCAATCATGACGTAATCACCGACGAAACCGCCCAGAGCCGCGACAAGGCCTGACGTCAGCCAGTACTTTTCTGAGCCATCCGGCAGAAGGAATCTCATGGAGCCCGCAAGGAACAAAGTTAAAAGAGCCGACACCGCCGTACTTCCAACAGTACGACGAGGATTGATGCCCGGAAACATGCGCCAACCACCAATATAACGACTGACGGCTAAGTTGGTGTTGTCACAGAACTCTGTCAAAATGATCAGGTACATCACCTGGAAAACCCCGTTAGGGAATTTCAAAATGAGCCCCAAGTGCATGAAAGACCAGCCTAAGAAGATGAAGGCCAACAGAGTCAGTGAAATATATTGAATCATGCGCTTGTAAGAGTTTCTCGCTAACGGCACAAGACAGCTAATACCCAGAACAATCATGGGCATGGAGTTGTAGATATCCAGGCGATCATACCAGGCGCAGATTCCCAGGCCGATAATTCCCGCATAGCAGATCATCACAAAATAACTGCGATGAAACATTCCCATAATCTGGAAAAAGACTTTCGCACCCAAGATCGCCAGGGCGGTCAGAAAGACCAGAGGCCAGGGGTGTGGAAGGCCCATCACAATAAACATCAAAGGAGCTGCAATCAGCCAACTTTTGATGCTGGCCCAGGATTGAACGAAGTAATAGTTCTTTTTACGAAAAGAGAAGATGATCGCACCTGAAACGAAAATGATGGAAAGCACGATCAGAACGGTTTGGCGATAAATATGGCTTTCCCAGGCAGTGGGCATCGACATGCGAAGGGGGAAGTTGAAATCAAATAAATCCATTACGAAGGTTCCTCTTCAATTTTATAATCTTTGATCTTTTTATACAGATTCGAACGCGAGACTTTCAAAACTTTAGCGGCTTCTTCAATATCTTGAGTCTGCTTAAGGCATGTGCGAATAGCATGAGCCTCAAACTCTTCCACTAAAGTATTAAGCCCTTTATTGAAATCAATGCTTGTGTAAGACGGAGCTCCCGCCGGAGTGGCCGCAGGGCGCAGCCAGTTATTGACATCTTCCTCGCGAATAAAGGGCAGGGGGGACGTCAGACTGAGTTGCTCACAAACGCGTTTAAGTTCACGCACGTTCCCGGGCCAGTTGTATTTTTTTAAAGCGGCTAAGCCGTCGGCCTCGATGGTTTTGTTGCGACGGGGACGTTCTGCTTCAAGAAAGTGTTTGGCCAGTTCGTCAATGTCATCGAGGCGCTCTCGGAGGGGTGTTAACTCCACACGCTGGGAGGCGAGGCGGTAAAGAAGGTCTTCGCGAAATTCTCCCGCGGTCACCATTTTTTCCAGGGGCTTGTTGCTTGCAGCGATAACCCGGGTTTTGACTTGGGAACTCTCTTTGGCGCCAACGCGACGAACTTCGCCGGTTTCGAGGAAGCGTAAAAGTTTGGCCTGTTGACTTAAGGGCAGGGCTTCGATCTCGTCCAGGAAAAGATCTCCGCCATGCGCGGCCTCAGTAAGACCGATCTTGTTTTGATCAGCCCCCGTGAAGGCTCCTTTGATGTGACCGAACATCTCGGACTCAAAAAGATTTTCAGGGATGCTGGCTAAATTCACGGCGATAAAAGGGCGTTCCCCTTCTTGTTCATGAAGAAGGCGGGCGACGACTTCTTTGCCGCAGCCGGTTTCGCCTTCAATCAGAACTGCGTTTGTTTCTCCGCGAAGTTCGGCAATTCTTTTTTTAATTTTTTGCGAAGCCGTTGAATTTCCCACCCATCGAGCGCTGCGACGATGGGCGCTGGGGTCCATGCTGCGTAAATCCCATAGGGCTTCGATTTTTTCAAGGATGAGCAGAACCTCTTCAGGCATCAAGGGTTTTGCGAGGAATTTTTGAGCTCCTGCTTTGAGGCAACTTTCCATCAACGGGCGACTGAGGTCGCCGGACATGGCAACGACTTCCAGTTGGTTATTGTGCTTAATCAGTTTTTCAATAACTTGAGGGCCTGCGGCTTTGCTGGAGCCGGGTTCCAAATGCATGTCGACGAAGGCGGCATGATAAAATCTTTCATATTGAATGGCTTCAAGCTTCGGGGCCGAGAAAACCTTCCAATGAGTCGGCAAACACATTTTTAAGGACTGATGAACCAAAGGATCATCATCAACGATAAGTAGAGAAAAAACTCGAGTTGATGCCATAGGTTCTAAGTCTGGCTTGTCAGGGCCCCATTTGACTACCGTTAGTGCGCATCGTCACTTCTTCCGCCTTTTTCTAACGCATTTTTGAAATGACTTCCAGAGACAGCGTATTACACTTGAAGGGTGTGGAGGCGCTATGAGTGCTCTAAGAATTCTTCTTGTTGAAAATATTCATGCGGTGGCGAAAGAGACGTTGATAAATGAGGGTTTCAAGGTGGACTTGATCACCCATGCGCCTTCTGAGGAAGAGCTTTTAAAATTGGTTCCGAACTATGATGTTTTAGGCATTCGTTCTAAGACTGAAATTACTGGCAATGTGCTTAAGAAAAATCCTCATTTGATTACGATTGGCTGTTTTTGTATTGGTACAAATCAAGTGGATTTGCTGACTGCGCGTGAGATGGGAGTTCCTGTTTTTAATGCCCCCCACTCCAACACTCGATCGGTTGCGGAGCTTGTCATTGCTGAAATGATTTCATTGTCGCGGCAACTGGGAGATCGGAACACCAAAGCCCATGTGGGTGAGTGGGTGAAGTCCGCAGAAGGTTCACGTGAGGTTCGTGGAAAGACCTTAGGGATTGTTGGATATGGCCACATTGGAAGTCAGGTCAGTGTTCTTGCCGAGGCGATGGGGCTTAAGGTTGTTTTTTATGACGTTGTCAAAAAACTGCCTTTGGGAAATGCCATGGCAAAGTCCTCTTTGGAAGAGCTTCTTAAAGTTTCGGATTTTGTGACCTTACACGTTCCAGAGACACCAGAAACCAAAGACATGATCGGGGCAAAAGAACTCAAAGCCATGAAAAAGGGCAGTTATCTGATTAACGCCAGTCGCGGGACGGTGGTGCAGATCGATGCGCTTGTCGAGGCGTTGCAATCAAAACATATCGCGGGTTGTGCGATTGATGTTTTCCCTGAAGAGCCTGCTTCCAATAAAGAAAAATTTAAATCTCCCTTGCAGGGAATTTCGAATGTGATTTTGACTCCGCATATTGGAGGCAGCACGGAGGAAGCACAATATGCCATCGGAATAGAAGTGGCGGAAAGCTTTCGTCGTTATTTAAAAATTGGTTCTTCTTCCGGGGCTGTAAACTTTCCGAATGTGGATCTGCCTGTGAAGCAGGGTACTTCGCGCATCTTGAATGTGCACAAAAACGAACCCGGCGTTCTTGGGGAAATCAACGGCTTGATCTCAAAGGCAGGAGCCAATATCGAAGGCCAGTACCTTTCAACGGATGAAAAAATCGGTTATCTGGTCATGGACTTACACTCAGACCAAGCACCGTCTTTGGCCCAGGACATTGGAAAACTCACGCGCTCAATTCGCACTCGCGTCGTTTACTAGCAGGCAAGAGGGGCAAGAGGTAAGTAAGGCCGTACCTTTTTGAGACGATTAGATGAGGGATCTTTAGTATTTGTCGAAATGTTCCGACTTAATGTGTATGATTTGGAACGTTCAGGGAATTCTCATTGATCGACACAACGGGTTTGCGGCGAGACTGTCGGCTTTCTTTCTTCTCGGCCTTAGTTATTTCTTAACAGCATGTACTTTGACCGCCTCTATTCACGGTGAGACGGCCTCTTTATTGGAAATGGGCCCTCAATTAAAAATAGTGCAAGACACGTCTTTGGCTTTTTCAACGCCGACCTTTGACGATCACGTTCGCTTCAAGGTCATTGCCACAGAACCTTTAAAATCTCCGCTGGAAGCTTCGATGTTCAAACAAAAGGGGACGGCAAAGGGACTTATCTTTAAGCTCTCTCCAACCAGTCTTGAAACGGAGTACACCTTGGATGTTGTGGTG
>JANJTG010000233.1 GCA_024711265.1 Bdellovibrio sp.
CGACTTTCGAGGCTTCACGTGCATGTCTTGAGCGAGCTTTATCCGCCAAAGATTATGTGAAAGTGATTGTCTACACTCTAGAATAGTTTTGTATATTAAGATGGCCACTTTGTAAGTGGCCTCCGCGAGACCTCTTTTTCATACTGAATTCTCATTCAGAAAAGAGGTCCTCCATGAAACTGCTTCTTTTTTCCTCTCTGCTTTTATTTACCCTAAGTTCTCAAGCTCTCCCTCCTCACACCGCTAAGTCCTTGACGGTTCTGCCGCCAGCTCAAGACGGGCAACTTTATCACGGCGCTTTCACGGACAACAGTGAGGAAGAAAACCACGTGACTCTAGAAAACATCCATAAATTCGAACAACTGGCGACGAAGAAAGTGGCCTGGGTTTACTTTTCAAATCACTGGCTCAACGGACGAGTGACCTTTCCCAAAGAAGCCATTGAGACTATTAAAAAAAGTGGCGCCATTCCCTACATTCGCATGACTCCCTGGTCACGGCAAGAGGAGGAGGTTGCCGATCCCGTTATCAATATGCAAAAAGTGATTGATGGAAATTTTGATTCTGATCTGAAGGCTTGGGCTCGCCAAGCCCGCGACTCAGAAACAGCTTTGATGATCGAGTTTGGTCCCGAAGCCAATGGCAGTTGGTTCCCATGGAATGGCATTTGGAACGGAGGCTCCAAACGTACGGACTATGGAGATCCCAACTGGCCCGACGGCCCCGAACGTTTCAGAGATGCATATCGTCATGTCGTGGATTTATTTCGCACGGAAGGGGCCCACAATATCACATGGATTCTGCATATCGACACTTCTCAATATCCCGCCGCTGAATGGAATGATCCGAAGTACTACTATCCTGGAGACGACTACATCGACTGGATCGGCATCACAGTCTATGGCCAACAAATACCGAATGACGAAGACTGGGAGGAGTTTGTTCCGAAGCTTACTCGCTATATGCCCAAGATCGATGCCATCTCAAAAACTAAACCTTTGATGATCTCGGAATACGCCGCGATCGAGGATCCCAACAACTCCAAACGAAAAGCGAAATGGATTTCTGATGCGCTCAACTTTGTTATGAGTGGAAAAATTCCCCGCATCCGCGCCGCCACGTATTGGCATTCCGGAGGATGGCTTCCCAATGGAAAAAATAATTTTAAAATTGATTCTTCAGCCGCATCGCTGAAGGCCTACCAGGATGCCATTTCAGATCCACGCTGGATCTCCACGGTCCGCCTCTCTAAATAATTTCATTTCTCAGATCTTGAATTTAAATATGGAAAGAGCCCAATACTCTTTCCATATTTACCTTTTTTCGAGATTGATTCTTACTAAAGAACTAAACATGAGTTAATTTCTAAATAACTCATGTCCTTTTACTTGCCCTTCAGAAGCCCTCTCCTTAAAATACAAATCTGCGCTCGTTTAATCATGACCCCCTCAGAGGAGAAGAAATGGCCAAACTCTTCTTTACAGAGCTTCCAACTCTCGAAGAACTTGAGAAAAATGCATCCCTCTTGCATCCCGAGTTAGATCATCTCACCTTATACTCGCACATTCTTTTAAGAAAGGTGGCGACAGATTTAGATGTCAACCTGGATAGTTTCTTTTCTAGATACAATCTTTCTTCGGGACGTTTTGCATTGATGCTCTTATTACAAAGAACTCCCCAAGGTCTTATGCCCTCGGAGCTGGCCCAGAAGGTGGGAGTAACCCAAGCCACTATCTCAGGCCTGATCAACAGTTTGGAAAAGACTGAAATTGTCAAAAGAACCACTCACGAAAAAGATGGTCGTTCGTTTGTCATTCTATTGACCGAGAAAGGGCATAACATCTGCAATGAAGTTCTTCCTCTTTATCACGAACGCATTAGTTTATTCTGGGCCGAATTTAATAACGGAGAGAAAGAGCAGCTGAACACCCTCATGGAGCGAATGATCAGCACTATCAATAAGCTAGGACAGAAATAGAAAAGGGGCCTTAGGGCCCCCTGGAAGCTCTAGTATTCGCCTGCCATTGTGCAGGACATGATATTTTCTAATGTAAATCCCGAAGTATTCTGAAATGGACCAAAGTGGTTGTACGAGCGACCAACAGCCATGTGCGGACTCACGCAACGATCCGCAGGCGCCTTCAGGCTTCCATCGGACTTCACGTTATAGGGATGAGTGTTATAGGTCTTCACCGAATTTACCTGAACACCGAACATTCCTGTGACCTTCGCAGCAGCACAAAAGGCATTGAAGGTCTGCAAAGAACTTCCCAAAACACGAATCAACTCTGTCTGACTTGCCGAAGTGGAAATGCCACATTTGGGATACAAGACGTTCCACTCGCGGATACACGATTGGATATTACCTCCAGAATCTGGAGTGAACTGAAAAAGACCAATATTCAAACGAGACTCCGCCGGTTGATAAGGATCTTCGTAGAAATTAACTCCGGCAGGACGACGATATCCAGAGGGGGCATATTTCTCAGCCACCTTTTGGGCTTTCGCGGAATCCGCTGTCGTCAAAGACTCCATATACGACAAACACATCATGAATTTTGACCAAAGCTTTGAGGCCTTCACATAGCCTTCACGATTCCCAGACAGCGCGTCCCGACGATACGAGTTCATGCGGTTGGTAAATTCATTGATCTTCTTCACTGTGGACTCAGAGGGAAGATTTTTACCATTCAAAGTGGTCTCGAGGGTTCCAGACGTCACGTTGCAAAGGGGATGAGAAATCAAACTGTTCGGCAAGTAGGTGTTCACATCTTTATTGAGTCCGAAATAAGAGGCGACATAACCCAGTTGAGCTTTGGAAGGCTGCATCTTAAGTTCCACAGCATAAGCGATACGGTCGGCGAAACGATCATTTCTGTCCAAAGTGGTATCACACCCATCTGTTCGATGAGCTTCCTGAGCATTTCTTACCGGCAAAAGTTCGCGGTAAGTTTTGTAGGTTGTATCAACCACGTCCCCTACGGGGTAAGACACTTCCCGAAAAACATCAAATCCTTCTGGAGTGATTGAATCTGAAATCGCAGCAGGCTCGCGCACCACAGGCGGAGGCGTTGGCGTAGGGCCGGGAGTTGGCGTTGTTCCCGCATTAGAACCACCGTCGCCGGTATTAATAGGTTTTTTTGCCATCGCAAATGCAGCTGTTGAAAGTGTTGTTGCGACAAGGAAGGACATCAAGATGTTGATCGAGCTTTTTTGTGTTTTCATACCTCCTAGATCGGAGATAGGTCTTAGGACTTAAGAATACCTAGACCATTTTTTCCGGCTTTTCCTGGAAAAAGGTAAAGTCGAAAAAAACTGAAAAATTATTGTTCAGTCACCTTTAGACCATGGTCTTGAAGTCGAGTTTAAGATCTGGCGATCGTTGACCGATACTATGATTGCAACCAAAAAAGGGAGTATCAAAATGAGTCAACAATATGATGTACCGAACCTCTACAACTTCTTGCTTCACACTCCAGAGGGCGGGCTCAGAAAAATGCTCGTAGATAATAAGCCTTTCACTGAAGCTCACTTCAACTTGATGTTGAAGATTGTACGTACTTGTAGCGAATCTCAGTTTACTGAGCACTTCGAAAAACAAGACTATCCCAAAATCAAAATGGGTCCCGCCGAGATCAAGTTGAAAGAAAAATTCTGGGCCGAAGCTATGACGACCTGGAACAATCGTGGACTTCTTACTCCGGCTGTGGCAACTAAGGCAGCGTGATTGCCTATTTTACCTCAGAACAATTTTTACCAGAGCTTCTTGAAGAACTAAAAAACGTCCGTTCAGTTCATGGAAGCCTGGTTCTCACTGATGGGCCCCTGCAGACCTCTGTATGGGCCCAAAATATTTGGCTGAACCCAGAAATCATTCCTTTTGAGTCCATCAGTCAGGCGGCTAAAGCCTTAAAGGGTTTAGGGAAGCTCTGGGTCCCCTACACATTTGAACATCATCGCCGGGCCCAACTCATCCAAGAACAACTGCCCACGCTAAAACCTCGAGTTATTGATTTTTTGGCCCCTCTTCCTGAAGACAACTTGGGAGCTTGGACTTTATTGGATAAAAACACTCTTCTAGCTTCCAGCAAAACGAATTCACGTTTTCCTTTGGGGGAAGTTCGTTTTAATGAAGATAAAAAGAATCCTCCCTCGCGCGCTTATTTAAAGTTATGGGAGCTTTTCACGGTTTACAATATTCGCCCGCAGGCGGGTCAGAGAGTGGTCGACTTCGGAAGTTGTCCCGGGGGATGGACTTGGGTTTTACAAAAAATGGGTTGTGAAGTGATCAGTATTGATCGCGCCCCACTAGAACCTCATATTGCCAAACTTCCCCGAATTCACTTTATGAAAACCAATGCCTTCACCGTCAAACCTGAGGACATCGGGGCCATTGACTGGTTCTATTCGGATATTATTTGTTATCCGGAAAAACTCTTAGAGATGGTCCAAGCCTGGCAAAGTTCAGGACTTTGCCAGAACTTTGTTTGTACGATAAAATTCCAAGGTAAAACGGACTTTGCGACTCTTAAAAAGTTTCAAGCTCTTGAGAATGCGCAAGTTCAACATTTGTTTCACAATAAGCATGAGGTCACTGTATGGATAAAGACATCTTCACCCTGATTGGTCGTGAAGAAGAAAAGATCAAGCTTTGGCAAGATCTGGCCCATGCGAAAGGTGAAATTCTTTGTAAAGGCAAAGAAGATGCGGTGGCAAAACTTCGCATTCTTTTTTTTAACGCCAAAACAAAATCCCTGGAATGCGCCTTTGAATCCTCGACAACCCTGAAGAATGACGAGGAGTATCTTGGACATTTCTTTTTAGGTGGAGAAAAATACTATTTTCAAGCCGTTGCCAATGTTCACCAAGGAAAAGTGGTCGTCGCTCTTCCTGAAGAGCTTTATCACTTGCAACGTCGCCAGAACTATCGCGTCAGAATTCCCGATGGCTACCAGGCGTTCTACAATATCGTATTGGTCAATGAAGTTCCCCAACGAATCATCGGGCAACTGGCGGATTTAAGCAGCCAAGGCTGTCGTGTGATCTACCGTCTGGATGCCCCCTTGATGAAGCTCAATGACAACGTGACTGGTCATCTTGTGATCGGCAAACGTCCCCCGATTGAAATCAATGGCGTCGTCCGTCACATCAAAGTCGACGAGGGCAACAAGGTAATCCAAACCTTCGGAATCGAGTTCACCCCACTCCCTCCGATCATAGAAAACAAACTTTTCGCCATCACCATGGAAATCCACAAAGAAGTCTTCAAACGCCCTTCCTAAAAGGTATGCCGTACCTTTTAGAATTGTGATGTGTCGGTTATTCTCCAGTGGAATTGGGCTCTAAGAGAGTGGGATCTTTTTTTCGAATAGGCTCGTATTCATGATCCAAATCTTTTTGCATCTGTTGGCGCTTCAATTCGGCCTGTTTCTTGAGATCGGCCTGAGACTTTTTATTTTCCTCAAATCTTTTTGAGTAGTCGCGATGAAGTTGATTGAACTCATCGGTTTTTGAACGAACGTAGTCATCGAAGTTTTTACGCTTGTCGCGAACGTCGGCTTCAAACTCGTCTCGTTTTTCTTTTTGATGGGTGTAAAAATCTTTGCGTTTCACCTCAAGATCATCAAAGAATTCTTTACGCTCCTCTGAGCTTGCTTTTCGTTTGGAAAAGTTCTTGCGCAGCTCCGCTTGTTCTTTGCTGAAAGCTTCCCGTTCGTTTTTCTGATTTTTACTAAATTGTTCCCGGGACTTAGTCATGTCCTTATTAAAGAGATCTCTTTTTTTATTCAAAATACTTGAAAACTTCCCGCGCACTTCCGAAGGACTGCGAGAGAGATCTGCCATCATCTGGTCCATAAAGGCTTTTTCATCATTTTCTTTTTTGACCTCAGGAGGAATCTGCTTACGAAGAGCCTCCAAAGCTTCGCGATCGGCTTTCAACGAGTACTTTTCGTCGACCAAGGTCGTAGCTTCTGATTTGTCTTCTTCAGCCAAGGAGACCATAGACCAAGTCATTTGCAAAAAAAGGGCTCCGAGAGCCAGCAACACTAAAGACTTTCGTCTGTTTGTATCTTGGAAGTTGGACGCTTCAACGTGCTTTGACCATGGTAAACTCATGAAGTTCTCCTGAAATAAGTCCTAAGAAATCTACTTTTGAGAATAATTGGACTCTTACGAAAACACAACTCACCGATAAGTGACCTATGTTATACGGACGAAGAGTGATCGAACCACAGCGAGTACCCCAGGGACAAGGCCCCCGTCGCTTTATTCTGAATAAAAGCTTTCAGTACAAGTATTGCTGGTACATGATCACGGCCGTTGCCGGAGGAGCGATCCTCTTTCTTCTTCCTGCTTATTTTTTCGTAAACCAAAACTATGAACTCTTCAAAAGTCTAGCCTATGACACGCATCCCAGCTTTGTTGCTCATCTGGAGCGGGAAGTTACATGGCTTCAGATCTTCCTAGCGGCCAGCTTCGTCTTCTTAACTGGTGTGACCTTGTTTTTAAGTATCCGTATGACCAAAAACTTACTTTCGCCTTTAGTGACGATGGAAAAACACATGCATCAACTGATGTTGGGACAATGGCATATTCCCGACTATCATTTACCGGACGATGATGATTTCCGCGAATTAGGAATGACTTACGATTACTTCTATCGCGCCTTGAAAGCCAATACCGAAACAGAGCTTAAACTTTTAGAGAAACTTAGCATTGATCCACAAAACCGCGAAGCCTATGCCGCCTGGAAACATCTCGTGGCCGAAAAACGGGCTCGTTTGGGAATCAAGGAAGAGTTTATTTCTAACGAGAACGTCGTAAGCTTGAGCGAATTTGATCAGAAACGTCGCGTTTCTTAATCGCCTCGCGCTTGTCGTGGGTTTTCTTCCCCTTCACCAAGGCTATCTCTAACTTCGCCCGGCCGTTTTTGAAGTAAATCTTCAAAGGCACACAGGAGTATCCCTTTTCACGAAGGGCTCCGTAAATTTCTTCCAGCTCTTTACGATTTAAAAGCAATTTCCGCAGACGCTCTGGGACGTGATTGTTGTAACTTGAAGCTTTGTACTCAGCAATATGAGCATTTTGCAAAAATGCCTCATCCCCGCGAAACGAAATGTACGAGTCTTTTAGCTGCACATCTTTATTGCGTAAGGATTTCACCTCACTGCCCGTAAGGACAAGGCCCGCCTCGTAGGTCTCTACGATCGTATAATCAAATCGGGCTTTTTTATTCTCTTGGACAATTAAAATACTCATGTCTCAAATCCAAAATTCTTATAAAGGCGGACAAACTGTGCCGGGCTTAACTCTTCGGCCCGAGCGGTTTCTTTAAAACCCATCTCAGCCAACCAGCCGATCAGTTGCTCTTCAGTTAGCTTTTTTTGGTTTAAAAGACCAGACAAATTTGACTTTAAAAGCTTTCGCCGTTGAGCAAATCCCGCTTTCACAAACTTAAGGAAGGCCTCTCGGTTCTTCACATCACTTTGTAGACGCGTAAAACACAATACACGGCTCGCCACGCGAGGAGGGGGCGAAAAATCCCGCGGCCCGGCCTCAGTCACCATCTCCGTCTTCCAAAAAGTCTGCGCAATCACACTTAAAAGACCGTAATGCTCTGATTTCGCGGGAGCTCGAATTCTTTGCGCGACTTCCTTTTGGAACATCAACACCATATGCTCCACACCTCGGTCTTCCAAAGATCTATCGATCACGATGCTGGAGGAAATCTGATACGGAAGATTGCTGACGAAAACAACTTTTTTGTCAGAGTAAAACTGCGACCAATCCAATCGTAAAGCGTCTTCCTCTATCACGGGAACACCTCGTTCCCTCCAGTAAGCAGCGATCACGCGATCCAACTCAATCAATGTCAAAGGGACATTCATTTGTTGAAGGAAATAAGTCAAAGCTCCCGGACCAGGCCCCACCTCGATGAGAACTTCAGGTTGAAACTGCTTTACCTGGTTGATAATGCGTTCGATAACAAGATCACTGACCAAAAAATTCTGGCCCAATGATTTTTTGGCAAGAATTCCCAATTCTTGAAGAGTTTGCTCTAAGCGCTCTCGTGACTGACTCATCGGAAATCCGTTGTCAAAACTTGCGGGGAAGGACCCAAATCCAAAGTTGAAAATTCTCCCTGCGCCATACGCAAAACCCCCGCATAACCGATCATCGCAGCGTTGTCCGTGCAATAGCGAATCGGAGGAACAACCAAGGTCAGACCCTTTTTCTGAGCCCACTCTTCGGCGCGAGCTCGCAAACGTGAATTCGCACTTACTCCCCCAGTCAGAATCACTCTTTTTGAACGAAACACTTTGGCGGCGCGATCAAGTTTAGCAATAAGAACATCGACGATCGCCTCTTGAAAGGAGGCACACAGATCGGGAAGCTGTTCTTGCACAAGCTCAGGTCCCAACTGTTCGATCATACGCTGCCCTGCTGACTTCAAACCTGAAAAACTCATATCGAAGGTATCATCATGAATCATGCTGCGAGGGAATTCAAAGGCCTCCGGATTTCCGGACTTGGCCATCTGATCAATGCGCACACCCCCAGGAAAACCCAACCCTGCCATTTTTGCGAATTTGTCGAAACATTCCCCTGCCGCATCGTCTTTGGTCGCACCCAAAACACGATAATCACCAAGGCCTTTAATCTGATAAAGACTGGTGTGTCCCCCACTGATGGCCAAACCCACATAAGGATAACCAAAATCTTCTGGAGGAGCATATTGAGCATCTCTCAAAAAAGGAGCCAACAAGTGCCCTTCCAGATGATTCACACCTAAAAAAGGAAGATTTTTAGCCTGTGATAAGGATTTGGCCGTCACCAAACCGACAATCAAGGCGCCAATAAGGCCCGGTCGATTTGTCACCGCGATGCCCTGGATATCAGACCAAGACATCGAGGCCTTCTTAAGGGCCTCTTCAATTAAAGGAATCAAAGCAATAGAGTGGTTGCGGGCGGCGATCTCTGGAACAATCCCGCCGTACATTTCATGTTCAAGATCTTGAGAAGCGGAAACCACAGAATGAACCCATCCGCTACGATCTACAATCGCCACGGACGTGTCATCACAACTGGTTTCAATAGCTAATACTCTTTCAATCACTTGATTATTTTTTTAAACCCTTCAAACGGATTTTAGCACGACGAGCCTCTTCAGACTTAGGAAATTTGCCAACCACTTCATCATAAAAGGTCTTGGCTTCCTCGTTCATGCCCAGTTCTTGGAAGGAAACTCCGATTTTATAGGTCGCATCGGCGAACTTCCCGCCCTTCGGGTTGTCGTCGCGATACTTTTGATAATTGAGAATGGCTTGTTTCCAGTCTTTTTTAGAGAAGAACTCTTGGCCTGCCTCATAGACGTCTTTTTTTGTCTGCTTAGCACTTTTTTCGGCATGGGCCGCAGCCTTATCCGCTTTCACGGCTTGCAATTCAGCGTTCAGTGCAAAGATGTCTCTTTCCATCTTTGTGAGCGCTTCCTGAAGAAGAGTCACTTTTTGATTGAGATCCATGTTTTGCTGTTGAGAACTTTTCAACGCACTTTCAACCCCGGAGTTGTTCTGTCCCAAACGATTTTCAACAACGTCCACACGCCCATTCAGGTTTCTCATCTGTTCTTCGAGATCCGCAAAACGGTTGCCAACATCGGCGTTGGTCTTTTGCAAAGTCACAACTTGTTGTTGCATGACCTGACGTTGTTCGTTGTCGCGAACTTCGTTACGGGTTTTCAGACATCCAGTCAAAAAGAGGGTCGTTACAGCCAGGGCTATTACGAATTTCATAGAACATCTCCAGTTCTTTGGCGGATCAAACGCGCCGAGTTTTCAGCTTTTTCAGCCGACACCCGTGCCCGCACAAACTGTTCTTTGGCTTTAGAAAAATCACGATCTTCAAAATAAATGCGACCCTTACGATAGGCCTCTTCCGCCTGATGCCAGTATCCGGGAGAGTGGCGGGCCGCCTGAACGGAACGAGCCGCATCTAGAGCGGCTCGCGCGAGGGAATAATCCTCAATAGGTGCAGGAACTGTCTGACAGCCGACGATCACCGTGAAAAGTAACACTCCGATGAAAAGTCTCTGTAGTTTCACTCTGCACCTTTCTTAATTAATTACTGAGCAGGGACAAAGTTCGCACGACGATTTTTCGCCCATGCCGCTTCATTATCACCCATCTCAAGTGGTTTTTCTTTACCGTAGCTGATGACACTCAAACGATCTGTTGGGATGCCCAAGCTGACCATGTAAGCTTTCACAGCATTCGCACGTCTTTCACCCAAAGCAACGTTGTACTCAATAGTACCACGAGCATCACAGTGACCTTCGATTTGAACTTTCACGCTTGAGTTTTTCTTCATCCACTCAACATTGCTTGCGATGTCTTTTTTCGCAGCAGCATCCAAGTTGGATTTGTCATAACCGAAGTGAACAGTTACTAGACCGTCGATTTTACCGGAGTCAGAACCCATTGGGTCAAAACTAAGTGGTGAAGAATCGATCGCCGCGCCACCTGTAGGCAAAGTTTCAATTGATTGATCAGATTGAGTTTGTTTTCCCTTACAACCAGCAACCATTGCGCAGGCAACAAGACCAAGAGCTAATTTACGAAGCATGATGTCCTCCTATGAAGTTCCAAAAGTTATCATTACAAATAGAAACTTTAATTTATAGCATCTCATTGTCAAACCTTAGATTTCCTAATTGATGTTGCGTTGCTATACGGCTAATAGAGTAACTATGCAAAAACGACTTGTTTATCTTCTGCTCACTTCCCTCTGCTTCTTTTTCTCTCTTAACTCTTATGCACAATTGGAAGTTCCGCCTGAAATTCAGTGGAAAACTTTAACCACGCCCCACTTTCAAATTGTTTTTAATGCCAAGCAGCAGGACCTTGGTCTTCTCTATGCCGAAAAGCTTGAAAAAGCCTACTCTCAACTGCGGTCTTACTTTCGCTCTCTGCCCGAAACGACAGTGGTTATTATAAACGACAAAACAGATGTGACCAATGGATATGCCACTCGCATTCCCTACCCCCACATTATGGCCTACCCCGTCCTTCCCAGTCCCACAGAGGGGTTGGCAGATACAGGCGATTGGGCCTTTGAACTCTTAGCTCATGAATACACTCATATTCTCAATTTTGAACCGGCTAACGGAGTGATGAAACCCCTACGAGCTGTTTTCGGAAATATTATCGCCCCTAATATTCTGCTGCCCCAATGGTGGAAGGAAGGATTGGCGGTCGAGATGGAAACCCGCCTGGGAAATCATGGCCGCCTGCGCTCGTATTACCAAGACGCCGCGATTCGTGCCATGGTCGAAGATGAGAGTATCTACACTTTTGATATCGCCGAAGCCAACGAGGTCCTCCCGACATGGCCCGAAGGTATGAGACCTTATTTGTTTGGCTCTTTAATGTGGAGCCAGATGATGGCCGACAAAGGGGCCGAGGTCGCAGCAACCCTGAATGAAGAGCAAGGGGGACGCGTCCCCTATTTTATTGAAGCCCCGGCCAAAAAACACCTCGGTCAAAGTTATCCAAACGAATACCGACTCATGATGCAGGAAACAGTCGTGCGAGCCCAGGATCAAATGAAAACCCTGCGCGAAGCCCCTCTGACGACGGTCATTTTACCCAAAAACTCTTTCACCTCCGTAAGTGCGCCAGCGATTTCCCCTGACGGAAAACACCTCGCCGTCATCACTGAGGATGACGCCAATTCTCGAGCCATTCGCATTGTCACTCGTGAAAAAGACGAACAAAGCTTTCTTGATGCTAAAAGCGCCGACACTGTTGAACAATTCAATGAAGCGTTTGAGCCCTCGACGCCCAAAGATGGCCCTCCAACCGGCAGTATTCAACGCATCAGTTGGTTCCCTAATTCCGAACAGATCGTTTATGACAAAATCGATTACACAAATAGAATTGAACGCTATTCAGATCTCTATATTTATAATTTACAAACAAAAAAAACGACCCCCCTCACCAAAGGCCTCCGAGGACGGGAGCCCGCCGTTTCTCCCGATGGCACGGCGGTGGTTTTCGTAAAACTCGAGGGCGGGCGCACTCGTTTGGGGCTGCTGCGCCTAAATAACTCTCAACCTCTAGAGGAAATCCTATTTTCCCCCGAATTGCAGGAACGCATCTCTTATCCCCTCTTCTGGGACCAAGACACGGTGTTATTTTCCCTGCGCAAGATTGACGGCAGTGAACAGCTCTATCGCTACTCTCTTTCCCGCAAACAAAGTGACGTGCTCTTTCCTGAATATAAAAACATCCGCTTTTCCAAAAAGACCTCTGAAGGTTTGCTTTTCACCTCAGGACAAAACGGCGTCTTGAATCTTTATCTTGCCGACAAAGATCTTCATAAAGCACGCCCCATCTCGAACACTCTCACGGCCTTTTTCACTGGCGACATCGACCCCCTTCGCAAAGAAATCTTCGCCACCCATATGACGTCGCAAGGTTTGCGTGTTGCGGCCATTATGCCCGAAAGTTGGCAAAACACCCCCGCCTCTTTACCGCAGATCTCTCCGTTGATGGCAGATCGTTATCAGAACACTCCCAACAACACCGCCGCGTCCAGCGAAGCCCAACAAGCTGTCGGCCAAGCGCAACTGGAAGACTATTCCCCTTACGGATATTTGTGGCCACAGTACTGGCTCCCCTTCATGTCAGGTTCGTCGAGCGAGACAGGAGTTGTGCTGACAGCTCAAACTTCAGGCTTTGACCCCCTGAAGAAACATGCCTACTCCCTTCTGGGATCTTGGGACACGGGACTCAATCGAGGCAGCATTGAAGGCAGTTATTTAAATCAAGTCACGTCCTTACCCACAGCGGCCCAGGTATTTCGACGCAGTTCTTACTTAGGAACTGTCTCAAATGAAATCAAAGATTTCGGCGCAGCTCTGGCTGTTTTGCCCGATATGTTCTGGGTCTCAAAATACACAAGTCTGCAAGTCGGTTGGCAGTATCTTGAACGAGAAACCACCTCCACCACCACAAAACGAACCGGTCCATATGTGATGCTCAGTCACGCCAATTATTCTCAGTCCGGAGCACAGGTTTCACCAGAGTCTGGAGGCGGGGCCTACCTCGGCGCTTATCACTATATTCCCCAAGACAGTTATCTCTCTCACTCCCAATTTGTGACTGGCGGAGAAATCTATCTTTCCAAATATCTTCCCAAACACCACGCCGTCATGTTGCGGGCCAATGGGCTCTACACTCCCGAAAAAATTTCTTCTTTTTATGGGGCCTCTACAGAATCCTTGGTTTTCGTTCCTAATAGTCCCCTGCCTCAATACATCCTGCGAGGATACAAACGAGGACAAGTCTTCGGGCGCAATCTTGTGACTTTCAATGCGGAATATCGCCTTCCGATTGCAAATATCTATCGCGGCTCTGGCACAGATCCCCTTTTTCTTCGTCGCCTCTCAGGGGCTCTTATCGCCGATGGCGCGGCCGCAGACGGCGCCCTTGTGAATGACAAGGATTTGGTCTACGAACCCATCACCATGAAACAATCTTTCTGGAGTGGGGGCATGGAGCTGAAGTTAGAGACCACCATCGGATACGTTCTTCCCGTCAGCCTCGTCATTGGGTACTACATTCCGTTCAATGCCCCGGCCGGTGCCGACGGTGTCGTGGCCAGCACTTTACAAATTTCAGGATTTTAACCCCTTCTCAGGGGTCTTGAGTCTTAATGATGAGTGTTGATGGCCCATCGCCCTCCCCCAGGATCCCCCTCCTGTGGGCGATGGGATTCCCCCTTTCTTATTTTGCAGCGAGCCAAACCGAGCAGTCTTGACAAAGAGCGAGGCCCTCGAAATTATTGAAGTTATCGACAACTAGCGGCGAGGATGCTGCGCGGTCATACCTGGAGGGGTTCATGGAAAAGATCAGCTGGATTAAAGAACTTGTGAAGGCTGAACAACAGATGGAAGAGTCCGGACTCGTGGATATGAGTTTTGGTTTTGATTCAGAAAAAATTCTGATCAACGAAACCATTCAGTTTTTATTGGAACTGAAAACCGAGTTTGTAGATGCCTCCACTTCGTTCAATGAACTAAAACCTTCAGCCCTGGGCCGTATCAAAATCTACGGCATCGCTAAAACTCATGCTGACTTCATGTTGTTCCGGAATGGGTTTAAAATGATTTTCTCCCTGAAAGCTCCGGGACAAATCAGTGTGCGTTTTAACTTTATCGGCACGAATTACATCCCAACTCCGGGCTCTACAGAAGCGCAACAAACCGCCACCAATGTGATGGACGAACATATCGTCGAAGCTAAATGGGGTGCTTTTGGTGAGTTGATCTGGACATACCAAGGGCTTCCTGTGAAGTTGGAATACATGGTTCGCCACTATCTCACTTTGTTCATCAAAGAGAGTTCTAAGTAAGACCTTCTTATATCATAGATCTTTATCAGCGTCCCGAAGGGGACGCTTTGAAGAATTGCTCAGCTTCCACTGACCTCTTTCATTTTTCCAAAGAACTTGGATTTCCCCTGCCTTTTGAAAATGAACTCGATAACAAACTTCCTGAGCTGAACTTCTTTTAGGTCGTTCCAACTTTTCACAAGGCCTAAGAACCTGGGCGCTGCCGCCGTCTTTTAAAAAAATATAAATATCTTCGCGCAGATTTTTACTCAGGTCCGATGAAAATGAATCCAAGACACAACGAAGAGCGGGACAGTTTTGCAAATGCTCAATGGATTTTTGTGCCTCCACGGCCGATAAAATCTCCATTACCGAACCCCTTTCCCTGTCGCTGTCTCCTGCGAGGCTCCCCCAGAGCGACCCGCCCGAGCCACCTTACGACACTCCGGTGAAAGCACATACTTTTCCACAGACACATAACGCTCTCTTAGCTGTGAACAGGCTTCTTTAGAGACCGGGCAGGTATAGGTCTCTGTCTTCTTATTTTTTTGCGCTTGAGCCTCTAGCTTAGAAATATTTTTCTGATAATTGCGTTGTGCTTCCGGAGACGCCAGCTCATTGCAATTGATCCCCTCATCCCAGCCCGCATCGACATAATCCGCCCATCTAAATTCTCGCACTTGGGTCCATTTGCCGTTTGTACACCGAAAGTAAGGATTCGGCCCCTCCGCCAGTGCGTGATAAAAAAGAATGCCCTGGTAGTTGGCCATCGAGTCGGCATACGAAATGGTTCCCGTGGAAGCTCCACCGGAATAACTCTTCTCGGATCCCAGACTAGAACTTAACGCCGTCGCCATCTGGTAACCACTGCGACGATAGGGAGTGTAGAACTCAAAACCCTGATCAATAAAGTGACCAAACTTATCCGTTCCGATCAGTTGGCCATTCACCTTGACGGTCGAAGCCAACTTCAAGCGATTGAAGATCCAGCCATTTTCTAGAACACCTTCGTAAATTGAATTCTGCGCTTCAAGAGATCTCTTGGTCACCTTTGGGTTGTCTTCGGCCCAAGACTCCAATGAGCCGATAAAAAAACGGGAATCATTCAGATCGTGAAAAAGAATTCGCAACTTCCGAGCATCACCGCAGGCAATCCCTTCACTCGTGGCTTCTTTTTGCAGGTCTTGCAAACGCCGATTCATTTCTCGATCAAAAATCTCAGTACTGTCTGGCAGGGGTTTGTAGCGATCCGTCAGGTTGTCCGCTTCTTTGGCTTCGGTCACAGGCCCCGTCGTGAGTAAAACAAAAAAAGATACTCTCAGAAAGGCTGTCTTCATACGACTCGTTCAAACTTCAGTTGGCGAGGATCGAAAACCTGAAACTGCAAGGGGTCAACTTGTTTCACCTGCAGACGAATGGGATCATTCTTTTTGAGGGTCTGCCCCGTGTGATTAAAAATTAAAAGAAGCTCGCCCTGAAAGTTACAAAGAGCTTCCGTCGGTGAAGTGACTTCCTCCACCACCGCGTGAAGGATTTGGCCTTTTTGAAGAGATTTTAAAAAGGCTCCGGACGCCAAAGGATTAACCTAAGTCTTTCGCCATATCAATACGACGGAATTCTACGGGACGAATCACGGCTTCCTTATTTGTATTAATTGGCTTGGCCGTTGACACCGCCGCCGTCGGTGTCGCTGGGGTCGGTTTTTCACTTAAGAAATTTTGAGCTATATTCTGAGTGACATTAAAAAGGGCCGAAACATTGTTTGCAGTCGTCTGCGCCGCCTCTTCTTGGTCCTTCACTTCTTGGCAAGCCGCCTTGAAGGCATCTCCCAACTTCTTCAAAGCCTCTTGATCGGCCTTCGGCACTTCAAACACGGTGCTAAGATCCGGAGCGGCCTCGCGCTGCAGAGGAGTCATAAAGCTGATATTATCAACGTCACTCAAATCCGACACGGGGGAAGGGGCGTCTTCTTGTTGCGCCCACTCAGGAAGGCTGTCTTCACAGAACATCAACTGATCCCGATTGACCTTCGCAATGAACTCGATTTCACCGCGTGAAAGATCGCCAACTTGTTCTGCGATCTCGTCGACACTCAGACCTTGATGCGCCAAGCGTGCGGCCTTCACATACTTAATGGTGTTCTGGCGTTCCACGATCTCTGTGTGAGGAATGCGATCTTGGAAGATCTTGGCGACTTCCAGACTTTTTTGCATGCTCTGCTCGATTTTCACCAATTGTTTATCCGCAGATTGAATTTTTGTCTGAATATCTTTTACTTTTTGTTCAAGCAAAGCGGTGAGCTGATTCACCTGTGTTTCTGTGCGATCTGACAAGTCTTCCAGAACGGCGATTTTACTTTGCAAAAGCTGAAGACCTTTACTTAAACGAGGATCGTCCTTCGCAGGACGATTCAACCGAATCCACAGCCCTATAACTCCCGCTAATAAGATTAAATTCATAAGCACTTGCAGTAAGAACCAAAAGCTCACCGGGCCTCCTCGCCAACATGACTTAATTCTAAACTGGCTTTGGTCTGTCTCACAATGAGACCTTGGTCTTGATTGTCCCTGTCTCGAAACCAGACTAGACCCTGTTCACTTTGGAACACAAATTCCTGTGTGTTATTCTGCAACAAAGGGGAGTGTGTATGTTTCTAAAGAAATATAAAGGGGTGTCTTGGACCTCTTTGCTGGTGGTGCTGTCTTTGTCGGCGTGTGGCCCCGTAAAATTTTCCGCCCCTTCTGCTTCGAATGTTGATTCAAACACGACAGACCCCAGCCCAACGCCTTCTCCCACCTCTCTTCGCGACGTCCGCTATAGTAACGCTGTCACCCCCACAGATAACAAACTGGATATTATCTTGGTCGTTGATGACTCAAACTCCATGCTTCCGGACAATCAAAAGTTGGCGACAAACCTTTCCGGTTTTGTAACCAAACTTCAGAATTCAAACATCGACTGGCAGATGTGCGCCACCGTGACGCGAGCTCTTCCCATCAGCTCCACACAAACCGCCTGGGGAGCTTCGATCTATTGGCAGGACTCCGACACTCCTTCGTCCTCTCTGGGGATGGTCCTTAAAAAAGGAACCTCGAATCTTTCTACAATCTTCACAAAGACTATCAACTATATCAACGCAGGCTGGATCGGCTCTGACGATGAGCGAGGAATCAAAGCGGCCTATCACCACGTTTATAACGGTGACTACCGCTATCAGCCCAATAATGGCTGCTATAGATCCGACTCTGCAATCGCTTACATTATCATTTCCGACGAAGATGAAAGAAGTATCGCCGGAGACTCTTCACAACAAGTCTACACCGATGAACTCAAAGCCCTGGAAAATGAAGACCGTCCTGAAGTGTTCGTCTCTTATGTTCGCGACACCTTCGGCTCCAGCCGTCGCTTCACCGTCAATTCTATTATCGTAAAACCGGGTGACTCTGACTGTAAGGCGTCCCAAGACGCTGGCGGCGCCAAAAGCCATTACGGATTTAAATATGCAGAGCTTTCAAGCATGACCAGTGGTGGCGTGGGAAGTATTTGCGCCTCTGACTATTCGACCAATCTGAATCTTTTCTTCGATCGAATTCAGGAATCTTTGAGTTCCGTTCCCTTGGAATGCAGCCCTTACAATGGCAACCTGACTGTGACGATCACACCGTCTATCGGCGCCGTACAGTCTCGTATCGAAGGTTTGAACTTGATCTTCAGCACTCCGATTCCCGCTGGGCACACCATTGATTTGCAATATCAGTGTGCGGATGGCCGCAGTCCAAGCTCCTTTGGAAAAGCCACTCCGTCCGCGCAAGAACAGGGATTCTTTGCGCGAATTGTTTCATTCTTTAGAAATCTATTCTAAAACAGAAGTTCTTTCATCTTGGCCGCCGCGATCTTAATACGCGGTAGCCAAGATCCAGATCGGCCCTTTTTAAGGAACGGTTCCAACTGTAATTTCATCAGGCTTGATTGTAATACGTTGGGTTCCTACATCGACCGTCCAAACACCGGCGGACTTCGCCGCTGAAGAACTCACTGCCGTACATCCCACATTGAGCATTATAGAACTTACCATGCCATTGGCTCGGCTTACTGCCACTTGGATTCGCGGTGAAGGTGTTATTTTGAGTAAACGTCGTTGTGGCTGGCAAGGCTGTGTCCCCGAAAAATCTGCCGGAGGTTCCATCAAATACTCAATACGAGTCGGATCTCCTCGCCACTAATTCGAGACATATGCCATCGGCCTAGAGGAGAAGGTGCCCCGTCACCAAAGACTGCCGTGCCGCCAGGCATACCAGGAGGCGTAAAGAATGCGAAGTAGCTTCCGGCATATCTCAACTGGCGTTGGAAGAGTCTCTCCCATATCTCAATTTCCTTGGGTGCTCGCGTTCGCAAAGCCACCTTCTTCATCTCCCCAAGGATTTACGGCATTAGCTACTTGAGGTATCGCACTGGTAACCCACGAGTTCACCTCTGTCAGATCCCCCGCAACAAGAGCGGAGATTCAAACTAAATCAGTTGACCGACAAAGTCCTTCATTCTTGCAACAGCTCGCTGCATGGTCTCTTCAGACACGGCAAAACTAAGGCGCATAAATCCTTCCGTTCCGCACTCGGCTCCGGGGACCGTGGCAACATAGAACTTCTCTAAAAGAATATCGCAAAAATCTTTTGAAGTACGAACAACCTTGTCTTGATAAGTCTTTCCAAGACACGCACGAATATCGACCCAGAAGTAGAAAGCTCCTTGGGGTTCTGAAACCTTAAATTGTGAAATCGTCGCGAGTTCTTTCAATCCCGCCTTTTTTCGAGATACCAACTTCGCCACGACACCTTGAATGTCCGTTTCACTATTCTTCAAAGCAGCCAGCAAAGCATGTTGCGCGATACTTGAAGGAGACCCGGTCGATTGACTTTGATAATCTGCCATTGCTGTGATCAGCTTCTCAGGGCCCGCCGCCCAGCCGATACGCCATCCGGTCATGGAGTAGGCTTTTGAACCTCCGTTGACCAGCACTGTGCGTTCACGAAGATCCGGAGCCACCTGCAAAATATGCGGAGCCACCTTTGAGCCGTCAAAGACCAATCGATTATAAATATCATCAGAAATAATCGCGACCTGAGGATGTTTTCTTAAAACCTCGGCCAGCGCCCTCAACTCCTCAGCTGAATACTGCAAGCCGGTCGGATTACTGGGGGAACAAAATAAAAACGCCCGGGTTTTTGCATTAATGGCTTTTTCTAATTTTTCGGGTGTGATTTTAAAATTTTCGAACTCACCGCATTCCACAATATGAGGAATCCCATCGGCAAGCTCAATCATCGTCGGATAGCTGACCCAGTAGGGCGTCGCCACGATCACCTCGTCCCCGGGAGAACAAAGCATTTGCAAAGCAGCAAAAATAATATACTTCGCCCCCGAAGCCACCGTGATTTCTTTAGGAGTGTACTGAAAACCTAGTTCCTCTTTGATTTTTTCAGTAATAGCTTTACGAAGCTCAATGGTTCCACTGGCTGGAGTGTATTTCGTGATTCCCTTTTGAATAGCTTCAATTCCAGCATCGGAAGGCGCTTTAAATGTCGGCCAATCAGGCTCTCCGACTGTCAGAGAAATCACATCATGCCCTTGGGCCGCCAGCTCCCTGGCTTTTGCAACAAGGAACAAGGTTGGCGAGGTTTTAAGATTTTGAGCTCTTTTTGATAGTTGAATCAAAGCCAACTCCTTTATTTTTTATTCTTCTTTTCAAGCGCCTCAATCACGACGTCAGGAACCAAACCCTTCAAGGCGCCTCCGTTAACAGCGACTTCTTTCACTCCTCGTGAAGAGATGTAATAGTACTCAGGGCTCGCAAAAACCAACAAGGTTTCGATTCCTGGAGCCAACTTCTTATTCATATTGGCCATTGTCATCTCGTATTCAAAATCCACAACCGCACGCAAACCACGCACGATCACTTGGGCGTTGACCTTTTTCATATAATCGACAGTCAAGCCTCCGAAAATATCAACCTTCACATTCTTTAAATGGGATAATGACTTTTCGATCAAAAGCTTTCTTTCTTCCGCTGAAAACATGGATTGTTTCTGCGAGGACTGCGCGACCAAAACAATCACTTGATCATAAAGAGGAGCGATTCGATTGATGATATCCACATGCCCCATCGTGATTGGATCAAAGCTTCCGGGGTATACCGCAATTTTACTCATCTGCTTCCTCTCTCTTTAACGAACTTTCATGGCAAAACATATTGAGATACTTATCGCCATAGTCTTTACGATCATAGAGCACCAAAGATCCGTAACGCTCTTCCATGCGCTCTTTCTTTTCCGATTCAATCGCCATCAGCGTATGTTCGGCCAACGCTGCACTTTGGCCAGCGGCCTCCATCACCGAGTGAGCCATTTTCTCTGTAAACGGAGGGTCCGCAAAAACAATATCAAACGGCTCCCCTTGATATTGTTTTAAAAAGCCCAAGACATCCATATTGATAATTTTATACTGTGAGGCTGGCACCTTGAGCTTTTCAAGATTCTGTCGAGTGATCGTCAATGATTTCGGATTTTTTTCCACAAAGGTACAAAAATGGGCGTCTCGCGATAGCGCTTCAATGCCCAAATTTCCCGTACCACAGAAAAGATCGACCACCTTGGCACCCTCAATTTGAAACTGCAACTTATTGAACAACGTCTCTTTCACCCGATCTGTCGTGGGGCGAATATGGTCCGCTTTAAACGCCACCAACTGATGTCCACGATATTTTCCCGCAATAATTCTCATACCAACAAGTCCTCCGCCATCTTGACGACAGCGAAAATATCTTCGAACGGCTTGGGCACAAAAAGGTTGGCCCCCATCTCCTGCGCCGTCTGCATATTGTGCTCACCCGAAAAAGCAGATATCAAAATTACTTTGGCCTGATTTTCAGGGCCTATCTCTTTTAATACTTCGGGGCCGGTCATCCCAGGCATCAAGACATCTAAAAAAACCAAATCAGGCTTCCAATCCCGCCAAGATTGCAGTCCTTCCGTTCCGTTCAAAGCTTCCATAACCTCATAGCCTTTGCTTTTTAAAGCACGACTGAGAGAGCGGCGAACCAAAGCTTCATCATCCACGATCAGAATCTTCAAGTCTTACTCCGGACTTCTTTGCGGGAGCACAATAGTGAAACAACTTCCATGAGGTTCCACATTGCGAAACTGAATGGTGCCCCCAAATTTTTCAATAATAGACTTAGACATACTTAACCCAAGACCGGTTCCATGTCCCTCTTTTTTTGTCGTAAAAAAAGGCTCAAAGATGCGGCGTTGAATTTCCAGTGGAATGCCGGGTCCGGCGTCTTGAATCTCTAGCAAGATATTCGCACCTTCGGCTCGTGTGGAAATTCGTAAACTTCCGGGATCTTTCATGGCCTGACAGGCATTGTTAATCAAGTTGAAAACCACCTGCTGCAAAAGGTGGGGTTCGACGTAAACACTCAAGCCCAGAGTCTCAAGATCCACCTCCAAACGATGGGTTCGCATGGCCGACTTCAACATCGGAAGTGTCCGCTCGACAATCTCGTCGACACTGACATACTCCGATGGCTGATCCTCACCCTTAGAGAAATCCAGAAGATTTTTAATAATTCTTTGCGATCGGGCCGTGGCCTTTTCAATCTCAATCAAGTCCGCTCGTAAATTTCCCTCAGCCGGAGCTTCTTGCAATAAGACCTGAGTCAAAGCCCGCAAGCCTGTCAGCGGATTATTCAATTCATGCGCGATATTCCCTGCCAGCATTCCAATGGCACCCATCTTTTCACTTTGTAACATTCGCAGATAAAGTTCACGAGACTGAGTGATATCCACATATTGATTTACAACATTGGTAGGACGACTTCCCCGATCCAGCAACACGGGGTAGCTATGCACCTGATACACACGTCCTTCCACTTGAATCTGCCCCGCCTGTGGTTCGCCCTGTTTAATCGCGTGAGGGACGGGACACCCTTCACACGCCAGCTTGCGATGAGAAAAACTTTCATAACATTTATGCTGCAAGAATTTATCCGAAAACTTTCGATTGGCGCGAACCACATTGTAATCGACATCGACTATAGCAATAGGGTCCCGCATTCCATCGAAGGTCTTTTCCCATCTATAAGAAAAGCTGGAAAGCTGATTTTCCAAAAGGACGCGATCCAAAGCCATACTCAAGGGCCTCATCCGGTCGCCGATGAAATCAACAAAAGGCCCCATCTCTTTATCTGACAAAGAATTTTCAATACACAAAATCGCTTCTGCTTCACCGCCGACGAAGTGACTGGTCAAACGAAGCTCTAAGGGCACCATGTAAGCCTTGATAAAGGGGCGGCCAAAGTGATTGGCAAAATAGCGAATCAATTCGGCCGTGGGCACCTGTGCTGTCTTCGGAAATTCATAATGTTGCCGAGATTCCGTTTGCGTAAAGTGCCCCAAATGGAAGCTCATGAAAAAGGTTTTATCTCCCCCCAAACGGTAAGCCAAAACGGGATCTCCCATTTTATGAAATTTCCGCAGCTCTTTCCGTAAGATTCCTAAAATGTCTTCAAAGGACGTCTGCGTCGCCAGATCCTTGATAAAACGAAGCAACTGACGTTCCCGATTCAATTTTTCACTTTCCTCATGGTGGGACATCTCAATATACTGAGTCCTTTCCTCAACCATTTCCTCCAAAGAATGAGTCAAAGCTTCAAGCTGTTTATTTTGTGAAGAAGATTCTCTCAACAACAAAGATCGGGACAAGAACATGGAATGCCTCTGTAAAGCACTCTCTAACTGCGCCCACACTTCTCTTTCACTCAAGGGCCAACGCATGAAACGAAATACCTGGGCCTTATTGATCCCCTCGCGCACCTCTTGCTCTGTGAGGTCTTCTGCAATCATCAGGCGCGGAGCCATTGGTTGATACAATCGCGCTTGCACAAGAAACTCTAGGGCCTCGCTGGCTCCCATATCCTGGACTAAGATCGAGGAAAACTTTTGAGTTTTTAAAAGAAGAAGGGCCTCCGCACAAGAGGCCCTAAAAATAATCTCGACTTCCCTTTTTTGGAAAGGGAAGAAATGAGGAAGTCTAATTGGCGATACGCTTCCGACCCATAGAATGGGATCCAGCTTGTTCGGAATGGAAATGAGATCCGGCGTATTCCCCATTAAGCGACTTCTCCAAGACCCGCAAATGATCCAACCACATTTGCAGCATATTGTTCAAATCATACTCTAGGACATCCGCTAAAAGAACAAAATCCTTATTTTCCAATGCGCGCAAAGCTTCAAGAACCGTTTTTTTACTGAACTCTTCAGTCTTGTACCAATCCCCTGGACTCGAGCCCAAGAATTGATCTCCCATCGTGGTCTTGATCGTCAAAGTACTATCGATAAGGACTTCACAGTTTTGCACCAAATCGTGAATAGGCTTAAGAAGCCCACTCAAACCCTGGGCCCGCATTCGCTGCGCCAGGTTTTCCGTTTTTTGAATCAATTCTGGCAAAGCCTCAATCCAGCCCCGCAAAACAATACCCGTCAAATCTCGGCTGTTCTCGGTAAGGTACTCTAAAGTTTCTATTTCCTCCAGAGTCACCGTCGAGAATCGAGCCTCATCTTCTTCCGCAATCTCAAGACCATTAATGATATAGCGACATACAACTTGATTGGTTGAACGAAGGTCTTGCTCAATATCACTGAATACTCGACCCAAGGCGATATTCCCGTTATAGAAATTTCGCAACTCCTGTCCCGACACCTTAAAGCGTTCCATCGCCCACCTCCTCTTCCGTAAGAGCCTCATGAGGAATGTAGACTTGAAGATGGCGCGCCAATCTCTCATGCACATTCAAAGCTGCGGTACAAATATCCTCGAGGGTGCCGGGACCAATGCGGGTCTTCTCCGCCTGATACCAGCTAATAAGAGGACTCAGCTCGGGAACCCACTGGCTAATATTTTGAATAACTTCTTCAGAACGATCCAACAAAGGACCGATAAATTCCAAACCTTTGGACGGAATCAAAGCGATTTGCTCCATTGCAAAGGAATTAATTTCATTGAGCTTCATTGCCCCTTGCAGAATCTCTATTTTATCGGCAACGGGATACTTTCCGCCCAAATACAAAGCTTGCACCAATTCCCACTGAAAACGCTCTTGCGAAGTTTCCACCTTGTCAAAACTGACCAGGCCTCCCGCTCGGATGATCAGCTCTGGAGCCACTTCACCATCTAAAAGAAGCGACAAAACCTCGCCCATTCTTTCCGGAACTAGCTCTGCCTCAGTTTCCGCTCGATAGATAAATCCCAATGTCGCTTTAGGTCCCGTCTCCCAATAGTTCACATCACCCACACTGACATTGAAGGTCGGTGTGTCCGTCAAGGAAGCCATATGAATGGGAGCACTATCGCAACCCACCAGCACATCCGCCCCTTTTATGACTGCAAACAAGTCGCCAATCTTGGTCTGCCCGACCAAATTGACAAACACCATCCCCGGCACACCACTTTGGATCTCTGAAGCCCACGCCGCCTCCGCGTTGGAGCCGATTAAAACAATCGGCAAGTTCGCATACTTTTTCTGAAGCTGCTGAAAGGCCCGAATCCAAGATTGCGGTGACAAGGACTTTTGTCTCTCACTGGCTCCGACATGCAAAACCAGGTAGCGCTCTGGCAAGGTTGGAATTGTACTGGTTAGAACTGGCGCGGCCCAATCCGCCTCGACATACTGAACATCAATCATCGACGCAAGCACATCCGCGACATGCACTCGATTGGGCTTTCCCAAACCCACTTGCGCATAGAAATAGGAACTGATCTCATCTGACAAACACAAAGAACCGTCCTCAAAACGAGTGTATCCAGAAACACGAGTGTTTGCGCATGTCAGAGCATGAGTCAAATAGCTGGAAACGGGTGAAAATGTAAAATTAATAATCCAGTCAAATTTTTCCTCACGCAAACCATCAACAAAGTGGTCCAATCTCGCCAAAGAAGTTTCAATATCGGCTTCTTCCTGCACTAAAGGTGACAAGATTGTACTGGTCACCATGGACCAATGCTTATTGATGGCATTAATTCCCTCGACGGCCCCCTCAAAGCGCGGTCTCGTCAGCAAATGAATTTCTGCCGCGGGATAAGTCCGACGCAAAGCCCGCAAAGCAGGCCAGGTCATATAGATATCGCCAAGCCTAGCGAGTTGTATTACTAGAATTTTCATTTTTTATTTGTTCCTTTACCAGTTCCTTAAGAAGCTGCACTCTTTCTGCTTCGCAGTTATAACTCTGCGTTTTCAAGATCTCGCTGTATGCTTTTTCCAGCCTCTTCAAAGCCACCGATAGATAATTGTCCAATTCCTTTTGCATAATACGCTCCTTCCTTGGAGAGAGATTGCAAGTACTGAGTAAAGACTTCTCGAATCGTAAGAAGCTCTTCGACCTCCATTAAAGCCACATGCACTCGATCATAAACTTGTACCGGCTGACTGAAGCGAGACAACAAAGCTTCCACAAACACCTGGAAGTATCCCACTTCGTCCTTCTTTGATTTCAGAATGTCTTGAGCACAGAAAATAAGCTCTGAAACATCTGAGGATTGGAAAGAACGTTTAGACGCCAAAACTTCTCTGGTTGGCAAAACGTCTTTGGCCTTTTCTAGCCAAGAGCGATAGAGAGCGGTTTGCTGTTCCCAGGCGGGCAAGGTTTCTTTGATGCCCGTCACGGAGGTTTTCACCAGAAGTTCTTCCAACGCCTCCCGATAGAATGGCTCAACAGCACTGTGCTCCTTATCCAAATACAGACTCCAGACAGTTCGCTCCAAAGTTTGTCTCAAATTTCGCTCGGCAATCTTTTCACCGCTCAACTGATCCCATACTGCCGCAAAAACTTTCTCAACTGTTACGTCCTCAGCACACAAGTGACTGCTTTGCGAACACGCCTGAGAATGAGTGCATGGAGCACAAGCGACCTCACTGCTAAGAATGACTGCTTGATTGGTGTAAGCTCCGGTCTTCACGACATCGCTGCTACCAATGGCAATCTCCACCAGCGGAGTTCCTACTTGCGCAGCCATATGCTTAATACTGGTGTCCCCTGTTACCAGAAGATCGGCATTTTGAAGATGTTTACGGGCCTCCGGAAGATCACAAATAAGAAGATCCTTTTCCGAAAAAACCTTCAGAAGACTTTCTCTTTCAAAAGGAGCCCCTAAAACACAAACCTCATAGTCGACCAAAGACACCTCGATGGTGCGCTTAAGGTCAAAGTATCTTTCTAGTCCCCAATTCTTCTTTGCATCGCTGGTCAGGCACTGCAATAAAACCAGTTTATTCTTTTTACGCGCAACAAAGGGCGTGGCTCGAACAGGGATATCAAAAGCTTTCCCCAAAAGTTCCACATAATGAAATAACGACTTTTGATTTCCTGAAAAACGATCATTAAAATAGCGAAGCCAACGATTGGAGAGCCCCTTAAATCGCCCTTCTTCTTGATACAGACCTCGTTTTTGCAAAGCCTGAATAGCCCCCATAAGATAAGCGCTAAGTTTATTATGAGTCAGGTTAATAGCCACATCATAAGATTCTTGATTAAGGCCTTTGACAAGATTTTCCACCTGAGTATAAGACCAAAGAATGTTGTAAGCGGGTTCTCCCAAACCTTTCTGGAAGGCCTCACGGTCAAAATAGATGTACCGATCGACAACACCCTCTAGAATCTTTTCAACATTGGCAAACTGTCTATTCAGCAAAAGATGAATTTCAGCGTCGGGATGTTTTTCCCGAAGCCCTTTCAGCAGAGGCGCCTGCTGAATGATGTCTCCCAAACGAAGAAGAGAAAGTACCAAAATTTTCATTATTTCACCAACTCACCAAGAATACGGAAGATTTGTTTTTTTTCTTCACTCATCACCGAAGCTTCCACAACAGGGATAAGATCTTTAATCGACAACAACTTATTAGGCTGCAAATACAAAGCCTTAATATTGATACCGAACTCTTCAAAGTGATATTTAACAGATTCCAAGGTCCGTCCTGTCAGGTGAGCGAAAACCTGTGCAAAAAAAGAGCTCTGCTGCCCCCAACACTCACGAAATGAAAGAACGTAAGAGCGCTGATTAAGAACTTCCTGATAGAAGTCCGCCTTAAAGATATCTTGATCCTCCTGAACCACCACAATATTCACTCGATCTGCAAGTTCAGGAAACTGAGAGCGAAACACCGGGATCAAGGATTCACGAGAATCCACGACCGTGATTTGAAGTTCAGGATCTATATCCGCCAAAGCCGCAACATGAAAACCTGAGCCCAACCCAACCACCACCACATGAGAGGTCGGGATCGCACCCAAAGAGTATACCCACTTTAAACCCTCGGCACGAGGGTCACGCAAAGAAGCTAAAGCTTCCCCCGCTTCAAAAGAGATCAATGAGGACTCATGGTTTTCTGAAAATGTAATCATCGCCATATTAAGCAACCTTTTGTGCAGAAAGAATTTTTTTCTTGAGGTTCCGAACTTCCGAATGCGATGGATTCCACAAGAGGACTCGCTCCATCTCTAAAAGAGCTCTATCCATTTGCCCCGCCGTACAGAAGAGATTGATTAAAACCAAAGACATATCTTCATCCTCTTCTACAGAAGAAAGATAGGA
>JANJTG010000238.1 GCA_024711265.1 Bdellovibrio sp.
CAACTCCCCCTGCACCAACTGCCCTGATGCATTCTTTGCCTGATACTGAAATTTGGCCATGTTAAATACCTACCTTCTTGAGAAGTTGATCGAGGTTGTCTGGATCCCGAGACACTTCAAATGCCGTTTTGAGATCTACACGACGACGGATAAGATGTTGTAAGAGAGACTGATTAAGAGTTAAAATTCCAGAGTTTTCAGAGGAATTCAGCATCAAGCTTTCTACACCCTTGACGTCTTCGTCCTCGATCAAACTTCGAACCTGCGGTTTCATCAAAAGCACTTCATGAGCAAAAATTTTTTCTCCCCCAAGCCCTGACATTGGGTATTGACCAGAAGCCAAACTCAACACCTCGGCCAAACGAGGAGCCCCATGTTCACCGTACTTCTCGCCAAGTACCGATAAAGCGCGACGAAGAGCATTGATCACCGAAGGCGCTTTCATAGAATAAATCACAAAAAGACCTTTTTCAGCCAATGCCAATGCTTCTTCAAATGACTCTTCGTCATCAAGACCATCGAAGACAACCATATCCACGCCAGCCATCAGACTTTGCTTTTCTTCCGAACGAACGAACTCACCATTGTGATAAAGATAGCAGGCCTTGGCTTCACGCACCTGAGGGAAGGCTTTACGAGAGAACACCACCCCTACGAAAGATTTTTCTTCGCTCAGTTTCTGCAAAATGCGATGAAGCGCCCACACCTGTCCCGCTTCTCCAGGGCCTGAAAGTAAAACCAATCCCTTCATGCGAAGGCAGGTTTCCAATAACGAAGGAGGCAACGGGATTTCTTGACGGCTTCCGTCCAAATCCATATCAAGAACAGCCTTCATCGTGCTGTCTTGTTGAAAGAAGGAAAATCCAATCCGAACACTTTCAAAAGACGTTTCCCCCTGAACAACTCCGGTCGTATCCAGAACCGCCTTTTGTTGGTTATTTAAAAGACTTTGCTGCAGAAGATTCCATTCCGTCATCAAAGCGGGAGAACTTCTTAAACTCACCCACCCCGAGGACAAACGAACCCGAGGCTCGCTGCCCACGACAAATAAAAACTCTTCCGCTTTTTTTGCTTTCGCCTGCAAAAGAAGTTCCGTCAAACTCATTATGTGTCCTTCACTGATGCATTGAGCACTTCTTCAATTGTTGTAACGCCACGTTTTAATTTAATTAAAGCACTTCGTCGCAAAGTTCTCATTCCCTGTTCTCGGGCCAAAAAGCGCAGTTGTCCCGTCGAAGCGCCTTTTAAAATCGCTTCCTTCATTTTTTCCGTCATGTGCATTAATTCATAAATCGCCGCCCGTCCCTTGATCCCCGTGCTGTTGCAGTTCGCGCAACCTTTTCCACGGAAGAGCTTGTAGTCACCAACTTCAGTCGGCGGAACTCCCAAATTAATCAGAGTCTGAGGAGGGACCTCGACGGGTGCTTTGCAAGATTCACAAATCTTTCCCACAAGACGCTGAGCCACAATCAAATTGACGGTCGAAGTAATGATATAAGGTGCGACGCCCATCTCTGTCAGACGAATGACCGTGGAGGGAGCATCGTTGGTATGCAAGGTGCTCACAACCAAGTGCCCCGTAGAGGCCGCTTTAAACGAAATCTCTGCGGTTTCAAGATCACGAATCTCCCCCACCATGACAATGTCGGGGTCTTGACGTAAGAAGGACTTCAATGCATTTGCAAATGTCAGATCAATATCCGGATTCATTTGCACCTGATTGATTCCTTCCAAGTTAAACTCCACCGGATCTTCCGCTGTGGAAATATTAACATCAGGTTGATTCAGTTCCGAAAGTGCTGAGTAGATCGTGGTGGTTTTACCGGACCCCGTAGGTCCCGTGATCAGCACCATTCCTTGGGGAAGATTAATATTGGCCTTAAAAAGTTTTAGATCATCTTCCTCAAAACCCAACTTCGTCATATCTAGTTGAAGATTCGATTTATCCAAAAGACGAAGAACAACTTTTTCACCCCACAAAGTTGGCAAGACGCTGACACGAAAGTCCATTTCTTTACCCTTGGAAGTACGAACTTTCAAACGCCCGTCCTGGGGACGCCGCTTTTCAGCGATATCAAGTTTCGACATGATCTTAATACGAGAAGCAATGGCCGCTCCAGTTCCCGAGGGAGGCGCCGTAGCTTCAACAAGATTTCCGTCAATACGGAAACGCACGCGATATCTTTTTTCGTAGGGTTCAAAATGGATGTCAGAAACTCTTTTGCGAATCGCGTCCGTCAAAATGGAATTCACGAATTTCACAATCGGCGCATCATCCAGAGGACCATCTTGGTCGATCACTTCCGCCGTCGGACCACCGATGGAAAATTCCTCATCCAATCCATCAACACTCATTGTGTTGAGTGACTTGGTACTGATGCTGCCACCGTAATACTTTTCAATCCCCGAAACGATCGCACTTTCGGTCCCGACTACGGCCTGAATCCGACAACGTGTGATAAAACGCAAATCTTCTTTGACTATAATATTGCTGGGATCCGCAAAGGCCACAACTAAAGTCGTTCCGGCCTTCTGCAAGGGAATCAAGGTGTTCTTTTCACAAACATCCTTTGGAATGAGAGATATCACACTTTGATCAATTTCAAAGGTGTTCACCTCCACACCAGGAACAGCAAAGTGTTTCTCAAGTGCACGAAGGATTTGGTTTTCTTTAAGAAATCCTAATTGAATGATCGCGGTCGTTAACTTGTGACCGGATTTCTTTTGTTCTTCCACAGCCACCGCGAGCTGGTCAGACTTAAGCAAACCTTGCTTTACTAATATTTCACCAATTTTGAGCGAAGACATTGTGGCTCCCCTAGACAAACTTTACTCTAGGGTGCCATTTTTTGTAACTAGGCCAAAGAATAGTTTTCCTCGCGAAAATCTAGGCTGGATTTTCTTGTAAGAACTGTTTCCAACTTTCATGGATCTCTTGCTTTGAGACTTCCGTCGCCACCTTCAAACGTTCCAACCAGAGACTTGTCAAAACTTCCGCAACCAGAACCGGATGCAAGACCCTTAAGTCTGCCCGCTCTGCTTCTTCCAAAAGAAGATTGTGGGTCGGGAAAAGATTTAGATCCAAGGCGTATCCCGTCCCCTTCATAAAATTAAAATAGGAAAGATCCGTCAATAACGACTTTTGCTGGGATAAATCCACCACATTCACTACGATGCCGGCACTAACTGACTGAAGCGTGAGATCCTCCATGGGAAGAATATGAAAACGAATCCCCAACTGCGACCGGGTCAGAATATCTTTTTGCAACTGAAGCTTTTCAACGTCTCCTATCAGATAAATGTCGGCGATTCCCATTTCAACCAATACAGCGGAGACCACTCGAGCCGCTTCATTATCACCCACGACAAAAGCCGGTGCTCGAATATCCAAATCCCGGGCATTCGAAACTAGAACAGAGCGCATGGACTCATGTAATAGCAGTCGCGGATACCAAGAGCCCTCTTCTTGAAATAACGAATCCACAACCTCAACCGCTCGCACTTGAGTCGGCAGAACCTTTAAATACGACAACACTTGAGGCGACAAAGATGGCTCCACCTTCGCCGCCGAAGCTCCCTTAAGAAGTTCCAGAGAAAACTCAGGATGAACTTCAAAAACCCATCCCCACCCTTTCCTTTCAGAAAGTGTGCGAAGATATCTCATAAAAAACCCCATCCCTTCAGGACGGAACTCAACTATTTTGAGGGTGCTCATTGAAATACCTGCGGGCTTCCGCCATGTCTTTTTGAATTTGAACTTTCAACTGGTCGATCCCTGGAAATTTCATTTCATCGCGAATAAAATGAAGCAGATAGACCTCCACCTCGACACCGTAAAGATGAGCATCAAAATCAAAAAGATGACTTTCGATTTTGATGGGACTGTGACCCTTTTCATGAAAGGTCGGATTAACCCCAATGTTCGTAATAGAAGGATGAGAGTGCCCGCCTATCTTCGTCAAGGTACAATAAACCCCCTGCCGTGGCATAAACTCAACATCAGGATGAATATTTGCGGTGGGAACACCAATCGTGCGGCCCCGCTGAAAACCCTTTTCAACATGCCCACGCAAATAGTAAGTCCGCCCCAAAAGCTCATTCGCCTTCTCGACGTTTCCATTTTTAAGTTCTTCCCGAATGCGCGTGGAGGAAACCACATGTCCTTGGTACTGAAACGGAGGGATGATAATCAGACGGATGCCCTTTTCCGCACAAAACTTTTCAAGGAACGGAATGTTCCCGGCCCGATCCGCACCAAATGAGAAATCATGACCGACCACCAAGGTCTTAGGGTGCAAGTTTTCGACAAGATAGTTTTGCAGAAAATCTTGCGGCGAAAGTTGTGCGAACTCCTTGGTAAACTCCTCCAGGATAACGTACTCAATGCCTCTTTCAGCAAATTGCTCCTGCTGGTCCTTCAGGTCAAAAAGCCGGAAGGTGGGGCGCTCGGGATGAAGAACTTTCACAGGATGAGGATGAAAGGTATAAACAACGGAAGGTACTCCGAAATATTGGGCCTCCCGAACCACATTTTCAATCAACTGCTGATGTCCCAGATGAACTCCGTCAAAATTCCCTATAGTGACCACGGAGGCCTCAAGGGGGGAGTTCAACTGTCTGACGCCTGGATAGATATGCATATTTTTCAATATACCTCGTTCTACGCTTATCGGTAAGTGCTTTTAATGGTTGAATTTTTTAATAAATTTGCTATGTTGCGACGCGTGCAAAAACCCTCGATTGACCACCTCAAATTGCGACTCGAAGTCCTGCTTCGTTTCTTCTCCCGTCGCCGGGGTTTTTGGCTTCGTTGCCTTCTTTGCTGGGCCATCGGCTGCCTTGCTTTGTCCAACGATGAAATCAATGCCTATGATCAAAGATTTCAATTACGTGGCGACCAGAAGACCTCCTCGCAAATTGTCTTAATTACGATTCGCCAGTCCGACTTCGCAACCATCTACGACACGCGCACAAATTTTCTGGATAACATGAGTGAAGTGACGGACATCACCGACAGCTTCTTCTGGAACAAAAGAATCTGGACGGAGTTGCTTTTTAAAATCCTTCGTCAAAACCCCCGCTCGGTTGGCGTGACCTTGTACTTTGGTGACAACGTCGGGACGGTCCGACTTAATGCCGAAGAACAACGACTCTTTCTGGACTCACGCGTGGTTTGGGCCTCTACCACCAACAGCTTGGAAAGAATCCTGACTCCCATCTTTACAAGCCGCAATCATGACAACTTGGGCAGCAACGAAATTCGTCGCGATGAGGATGGCGTCGTTCGGCGCGTCTTCCCTCAAAGAGCAGAGATGCCTCACCTCGTAGAAAAAATCACGGGTAAAGAGTTTCCAACAACCCAAGCGGGTCTTCCCATCAACTATCGAGGATCAAACCGCGTCTTCACGCAGTATTCCCTTAGTGAAATCATGTATGATGAAGTCCCCGCTAACGCCTTCTCTAATCGCATTGTGATTATTGGGGCGGAAACATCTTCGGGGCCCGTGTACATGACCCCGATGGGAACCCTTTCACGCACTGAGATTCTGGCTCACATCACCGACACCGTATTAGGAAATAAGTGGATCAAACGCCTTCCCTTCTGGTGGTATGCGACGGGCTTCTTTGCCCTTATGCTGATGGCGGTATTTCTCATTACGACCTACCCCCAGTCGGTCGCGCTGTTTTTTATTGTTTGGATTGGCACTCTGTTAGCGGCTCTTTCGGCGTGGGTCTTTGATACGTTCTACTTCTGGTCCCCGGCGATGTCGCCCTTTGTCCTACTGGGGACTTCTTGGATTATCTTTATCGGCTATCAAGCGTCTAAAATCGAAAGAAAGAACTTCCGGCTGCAACAAGAGCAACAGTATCTTCAAGAGCTCGAACAACTTAAAAACAACTTCGTCAGCTTGATTTCTCACGATCTCAAAACGCCGATCGCCAAGATCCAAGCCATCGTGGATCGTCTTTTGATGCAACCTCAAGCAGATGAATTAGGTCAAGACTTGCGCTCTTTGCGCCTTTATAGTGACGAACTCAATCGCTACATCCAATCCATCCTCAAGGTTTTACGAGTCGAATCTCGTGACTTCAAAATCAATACAGAGGTTGGGGACATCAATGAGGTTATCGAGGATGCTCTGACTCTTTTGCGCCCTTTGGCCCGGGAAAAAAGCATTCAAATTCATACCTCTTTAGAACCCATGTTTTCCCTTGAGTTTGACACCACTCTTATCAAAGAAGTGGTTATCAATTTGGTTGAAAATGCCATCAAGTATACTCCTCGGGAAGGACAGATCGAGGTCGTTTCCTATGAAACCGATGATCTTGTTCATGTGATCGTAAAAGACACCGGGGAAGGAATTAAACCTGAAGACATGGAAAAGGTCTGGGGAAAATTCACTCGCGGTAGTGACCAGGATTTAAAAACAAAAGGGACCGGCTTGGGTCTTTATCTGGTAAAATATTTTATCGAACTTCACGGCGGAAAAGTAAAAATGGAAAGCACGGTGGGCCAAGGCACCACCGTTTCTTTCACTCTTCCGCTTGATACTGAAAATGAGGTGTTAACATGATGAACAAACTCCATACGCTCATTGTTGATGACGAAGCAGAACTGCGTCGTTCCGTTATTTCGATTCTCAAATCCGCAATGCCTGAGATTGACTTCACCATCGAGGAAGCTGCCACAGGAAAAGAAGCCTTGGAAAAGGTTCAACAGCAACAATGGGATCTGGTTCTGATGGACGTCAAAATGCCGGAAATGAACGGCATTGAGGCTTTGACCGCCATCAAAGAACATGATCCTCGCACGTTCGTCGTTCTTATGACGGCCCACTCGAATCTTCACGATGCAGTCCTCGCAATCAAAGAAGGCGCCTACGACTACATCGAAAAACCCGTAAAACCGGAGCTCTTAACTGAAATCGTTCGTAAGAGCTTAGAAGCTCGCGACCTGGTTTCAAGCTTGGCCCTGTCGAATCCGGTTTTTGATGACGATATTGAAAGTGAATTCGTCGGCGACAATTCAAAAATGAGAGAAGTCTTTAATCTGATCTATCGCCTGTGCAAAGTCGATACGACTGTTCTTGTTCGTGGCGAAAACGGAACCGGGAAAGAGCTGGTCGCTCGCGCCATCCACTTCAACTCTCCTCGCAAATCAGGGGCTTTTGTCGCCATCAACTGCGGCGCTATTCCAGAAAGCCTGATGGAAAGCGAACTCTTCGGCCACGAAAAGGGCGCCTTCACTGGAGCCGTGGAAAGAAAAATCGGAAAATTCCAAATGGCCAACAACGGGACTTTATTCTTGGATGAAATTGGCGAACTGAAGCCGGATATGCAGGTCAAACTTCTGCGCGTTCTTCAAGAACGTAAATTCACCCCCGTCGGCGGCACTCGCGAAGTAAAAACGACAACACGAATTATCGCAGCCACCAATCGCAATCTAGAAAAGATGATGGCCGAAGGCACCTTCCGTGAAGACCTTTTCTATCGCCTGAACGTGATGCCGATCTTTTTGCCGCCCTTACGTGAGCGCACCGATGACATTGAGGCATTGGCGCAAAACTTTATTAAAAAGTTCTCAAAACAACATGGCCGCATTATCAACGGCGTGACTCCGGACGCTTTGGATCTTCTCAAGTCCTACCGCTGGCCAGGCAATATTCGTGAACTTGAGAACGTCATTGAAAGAGCTTTTATCGTTGAAAATTCCCAGCTCATCACCGTCGACTCTTTGCCCGAATCCTTCAAGCTGGCTCCCAAAGAAAGCTTAGATAAGACAGCAAGCGTTGGATACTCGGGTCCCTTGGACTTTGATGCGTTCAAAGAAGAGATGGAAAAAGAATTTATTGTGAGTGCGCTAAAGGCTAACAATGGGCGTATCAATCAGACCGTGGCTCAAGCCAATATTCCGAAGAACACCTTATTGCGAAAAATTCGTAAATATGGAATTAACGTAAAGGACTTTACTAACGAAGAATAAAACCCGCTGTGCGAAGCACTTCCTCTGCGGAAATGCTTTTCATGCACTCGTGAGTTCCAATGGGACAGACCTTGTGGCCATGTTTGCCGCAAGGTCGACACTTCAAACCCTCTCTTTGCACGACATAACTTTCTGCTGACCAGGGACGATAGCCGAATTCCAAAATGGTTGGACCAAACACTGCTATCAGTGGTACTTCACAAACAGCCGCGAGATGAGTCGAAGCACTGTCGTTCCCAATCACCAAAGCCGATCGCGCAATCAACTGAGCGGATTCAATAATCTTGGTCTTTCCCGCTAAAGATACGGCCCCGGGGATTTGTCCAGCCACTTGTTCTGCCAAAGCCTCTTCACCGGGCCCACCCATGACGTAGATTTCAAAACCACGCGCTTTCAAGGCTTTGCCCGTGTTGATAAACCCCTCTTCCGTCCAACGTTTTGTCGCCCACACACTGCCTGGGAAAAGCAAAATGGCCTTGCCCTCATCGAACCCTTTTAATGGGAATCGACTTTTTAAAGACTCATAGATATCTGACAACTCCAAAACCTGATGACGCAGGCTCATCGAAGCCCATTTTGGAGGAGCTGACAAATGCCCCTGTTCTTGCGGGGCGTAAGGACGCTCTTGGGCTGAATACTGAATAAGATCTCGAGCCAATTGCTCATCTTCAGGAGCCAGAAGACTTAGCTGTCTCATGGCATCGGGCAACTGCACGTCTCGTTGAGTTCTTTTAGAGAAAATCACAAAGTTCCAGGCTTTTTGAAACGCAATCTTGTGTTGCGCCTTAATCTGACTGCAAAAAAATGCCGTCCTTAAAGATTCGTGAGGAGAAATCAAATTGTCGACCTGGGAATAACGAAGATGCTCTACGATCTTAGAATAAGATTCTGATTTTCCTTTTTCGATTTCAAAAACTTGATCTACTAGATGGGTTTTTAAAAAGAAGTCACCCAACCCCTTGCGACAGACCAATGCAAGCTTATGTTGTGGCCACAACTCCCGGCACTTTTTCAGAAGCGGGATCGAGAGCAGAAGGTCTCCCAGAAAGGCGGTTTGCACAACAAGATTTAAGGGCATGAACAATTTCCTCTAACGAAACTTGATCGTAGCACATAATGCTTTTTTCACAAGTCCTCTTCCAGCAAGGGCTGCAGGAGCTCTGCGTGAGAATCTTAAATCCTCGGTCATAAAGATCAATTTCCTGAGCGCAGGTCGGACCAAACCACGCAAGAACCTGTTTTTTTTGCGCAATAGCCATATGCATCCCCAGACTGTCTCCGGTGATCACGATATCACAGGCCGACACACTCACTAAACCATCCCGCAATCCCGATTCCGTTTGAGAAGAAATGACCGCCAAGTCTTGAGCGATCAACGCATTTCTTTCAGTGTCCTCAGGTCCCCCCAGAAGTACGACTTCGGCCGAAGGAAAATCTTGATGGATTCGCGAAATCAAACGACGGTGATACTCCACGGTCAATTTCTTGTAAGGAATCACATGACTGCATCCGGTATTCAGTCCAATCACGAAGTCCTTGGAACGCTCGCCTAACCACTGCGCTTTACGGCGAAGAGCCTCACGCTCTTCCCCCTCGCTTAAGGGAAGCCAGTAATCGTCTCGTTGATAACTTCCCAGCTCCAGAGCCTCGATCATGAGTTGTGTCTCGGGCTTCTGATTCTCAGAGAATTTCTTTTGATTATCCAGACCCAGTTCCCAAAGCTCTTCCGCCGCTTTCGTCGCGGGCACAATCGCTCCATTGCGGGGATTTGAAACGAAACCAAAAACCTGATCCGCCGTGGTTCTTTTTAAAACCCCCACCGCCTTCAAAGATTTATCAATAACGAAAGCGACTTCAAACTCCAAGGAACCCAACTGCAAAAGATCCGATTCACTGGTCGTCAGCACACGATCAATCGCCGGATGTCCTTTTAAGAGATGATGAGCCGGAGCGTCCGTCACCCAGGTGATCATCGCCTGAGGATACTTCCTTTTCATGGCTCGCAACAAAGAGGTGCTGCGAACCACCGCCCCCAAGGCCCCCAAGTGAACAATCAATAACGAAATAGTCGGGATATCCTTATGAGGACAAGACTCATTGCAGGTCTCATTTTTTCCGCATGGCTTGTATCCTGAGAAATGTCGACAGTCACTGATCCGCATAAAGCCATTGTATGACAAACCCGAGAATTCCCTGAGTCTGGTTCCTTATTCCAGACCTTGGTTCGGTAACCTTAAAGCTGTTTTACACCGATAAGTAGGCGCATGAAATTAGAACAGGAAAAGGTCCAGCTTAAAAACTTTCAACTGTCGCCCACCCCTGAAGGTGGAACCCTGACGCTTTTGGAAAATCGAAAGAGCTATCGCCTGAACAGCCTGCACTTCTCTTACCTCGAAGTTCTCAGAAATTCCGGAAGTATCGAAGGGCTGGTTCAGTTTTTTCTTGGACAAGGTTGGCTGGTCAGCTTCCGGGAACTTCACAATCTTCTTCAATTTCTGGTCACTGAGAACATCCTTGAAAACCCCTCTTTCACTTCTTATCTTCTGGATTCCCAGGCTGAAGAAGTTCATTTTCAGAATACCACGCTAGGAAAAGGCCCGGCGCCTTCCATTAAAGCTCAAGATCTTCCGTTCTTTCGATCCTTGGAGGCGTCACTAGCCTCTTATCTTTTGCAGAAGGCACAACGCCTGACGGTCCCTGCACAAAGCCGAATCATTCAGACGGGTCATAACGATCGGGATCTTTACATTCTCTTGCAGGGTCAAGCCGGCATCTATCGAATTCTTGACGAAAAAAGGCGACAGAGAATCGCCACGTTGGGAGCTGGTTCTCTTTTTGGAGAAACAGGGTTTCTGCTAAACCTCCCCCGCACTGCGGATGTGATCACCACTTCTCCTTCGGAGGTTCTCCGGGTGCCGCACTTGCCTGAGTTCGACGAACTGATTAAGTCAGAAAAGGCCCAAAGTCTGCAACATCGTTTCTGGGTTCTTCAGGCATTAGCGTCCTCACCCTTCTTTAAAGATCTGCCCAATGAAAGCTTGGACAGTCTGATCTTTACGGGAAAGCTCTGTCAGGCCTCGGCGCATCAGGTTCTTTTTCAAGAAGGACAACCCGGCAATACTTGCTATATCCTTATTCAAGGCAACGTTGTGGTCAGTCAACAAGGAAGAAATATCAATGTCCTTCCCCAGGGGTCTTGTTTTGGAGAGATTTCTCTTTTAATGAGCGGTGGGCGGCGGACCGCCACGATCACCACGCAACAGAATTCCATTTTGCTGGAAATCTTTCAGAATGATTTTTACCGGGTACTTGCTCAGAATCTGATTCTTGCCAAAGAGATCGAAGCCCTGGCGGCTCAGCGTTTGGAAAACGATGCAAAAAGAGCCCGCCCCTAAGGCTTTCCTGGATTGATGGCGACCACTTCGGAAATCAAGGTGCCGATTTTAATCTTAGACTCAATACGAAGAACATATTTTCGATCATCATCAGAAAGCCAAATAAAATTGTCACCAATCGGCTTAAACTTTCCCTTTAAGACAATATTAGGCTGGATCACGATGGCTTTCATGGGCCCCAACTTGGTATCAAGAACTTCCCGACGCAAAGCTTTTCCTGAGAAGATTAGATTCTCTTTATCGTTAGCGACCCGGAAAGCATATTCCTTTCCAGGTTCCCATTGAAAGTTGCGCATGTAATAAATAGAGCTATAGACATTCTGAGAAAATGGCAAGATCTCCCACTCCTGTTTCTTCTCTTCTTCACCGTGATCTTTAGTCACCTTCTTTTCCCAGAATTTAGCAGTATTATTTTCCACATCAAAAAGCATCTTCGCTTCTCGCAGTTGCCCGGATTCTTTTACATGAAGCTGGAATACTCGAGGCACCAATTCCTCATAATCGACAAAAATTTCAACGCGATCGTCGACGCTATAGAAGGTGCTGAACAAGGAGCTTGTTTTGATTTCCATCGCGAAGGTGTATGACTTCCTATTGTTAACCATAGCGAACGGTTCAACTTTTATGCGCAATTCCCCCGCTGAAACCTTAAAATAATGAACGTCGTGAATGACTTCTTCACCAACGCGGAAGGGATCCACAATAGGGCGCCGACTGCTGCCCTCAAAACCTACGGTATCTTCAATATCTGGCTGACGGACAACGACTTTAGGTTCCTCAATCACGGTCTTTGCCGTCTCTTTGCTTTCCTTTGAAGATTTCTTTTTTGCAGGGGTCTTCTTTTTGACCGGCAACAGAGGCTGCTTCTTTTCTGGTGGCGCTTGAATCGTAGCTTGCTTGTCGCTTTCACTGCCGACAGCTTGCTCGGGAGGTTTGACAATCTTAACTGCTTCTTCGAACTCTTCGTTCTTCTTTAGTTGTTCCGCTTTTTCGTATTTCAGCAGGCCGGTGGAACAGGATGCCAATAGCAACGTAAACAAGATTGTTCCAAAAGGCATTGACAACTTCACAGGAGACCTTTCCTCAGAGGGTTACGTTCTCTATATTCAGATACACTTTCTCAAGAGTCCATCTCTGGCTAAAGGCTTTGCTGAAGTTTTTCAAAAATTAAAGAGGAAGCTAGACCATGGGCGGTACTTCGTTGGTCCTTCCCCGAAACTTATCAAACCGAGACAGGGCATGAGCCAACTCCTCGATATACACTGGCTTCCCAAGAAAATCATCCATTCCTGCATCAAGGCATTTTTCCCGCTCCCCCTCCAAGACATTTGCCGTCATGGCAATTATGGGAATTCGCGAAAGACGTCTTTCTTTTTCTATCCTTCTGATTTCCCGAGTCGCCTGATAACCATCCATCTCAGGCATAAGACAATCCATCAAAATTAAATCATAGTGAATATTTTTAAAAGCCTCGACAGCTTCCACACCATTAGCAACGGCATCTACGTCATAGCCAAGACGTCTTAGCTGATAGGTTGAAACTTTTTGATTGGCTGAGTTGTCTTCCACCAGAAGGACCTTAAAGTATCTCTTCCCAGATGGCGCCGTTTTTTGGAGCAAGGGAGCCTCTCCCCCATTACGAAGCCCTCTTGACTTCAGAACTTTGATTTCTTGAATCCTATCCAAAAGCTTCGAGGGCTCCAAGGGATGATAGAAGACACTGACTTGACGATTTTTTCTAAGCTCCACGCCAAGATTTGCCCCCATCGGAACAATTATGATCAACTGAAAATTTCCACTCTCTGAATCACGCACATACTTTTCCAAGAAACTCAACATAGGGTCGATCATGTGTCGCCCATAATATATTATGAGATCATAGGGCTTTTGATTAGAAAGTTCCGAAACGCTGGAGCTAATAACATGTTGAATATGCCAACTGTCCAACTGTTGCCCCAGGTCTTCCGCAATCAACTTACTTTCTGTCAGAATTAAGACCCTTAGATTTCCAAAATCCAAAGCTCGTGGACTTACATCACGCTCTTGTCTTTCCACCGGATATCCTAAAGGTAAGGTCACATAAAAAGAACTTCCTACCCCTGGAACACTTTCAAATGCAATTACTCCGTGAAGTGCCTCCGCAATCTTCTTACAAATTGCCAGACCTAATCCCGTTCCGCCATACTTGCGCGTGGAGGCTGCGTCCACCTGACTGAAAGGCTGAAAAAGCCTTCCTTGTTTCTCCAAAGGAATGCCAATTCCTGTATCTCTAACACCCAAACGAACAAGATAAGACTTCTCTGAATCCCCTATTTTTTCCGCACTGATATCAATTCCACCTTGATCCGTGAACTTTACGGCATTACTAAGAAGATTAAGAAGTATCTGCTTGATTCGGCCAGGGTCGCCATGCACATAAGAGGGGATATCCCCTGCAAAATTAAAATTTATGGCCAACCCTTTGTTCTGTGCATCTAAGCTAATCAGCTCCGCAGCACTCTTAATGGCTGTTTTAAGATTAAAGTCGATCGGCTCCACAGAAAAACGCCCCGCCTCTATCCTTGAGAAGTCTAAGATGTCATTTATAATTTGCAAAAGACCTTCGCCAGCGTTTAACACAGTGTTTGCAAACATTTTCTGCTCATCATCCAAAGGGGTTTCCAAAAGAAGTCCGGTCATTCCCAAGACCGCATTCATGGGAGTCCGAATTTCATGACTCATGTTCGCAAGAAACTCTGACTTTACTCGAGCCGCCTCTATCGCCAGATCCCTCGCCCTCTCCAATTCGCTTTCAGTTCGTTTTCTTTCAGTAATATCAATAATAGACGCAAGCACGAACGTCTCTCCATCCCGCACCAGAGGATTCAAACCGATTTCAACCGGGACCTCACGACCATCTTTTCTCAATCCAAATAGATCACGCCCCTCCCCCATCGGTCGCGTCTGCGGATGCTCCATAAATTCTTTTCTTAACGTGGGATGCGTCGCTTTGAACTTCTCGGGTATCAGCAGTTCAACGGTTTTCCCGATCATCTCGGCCCTCGTATATCCAAAAAGTTTTTCCGCCTGAGAGTTAACCAACACGATTTGTCCCGCTTTGTTCACCATCACCATGGAGTTTGGTGCGGCCTCAATGACCATCCGAAAACGATCCTCCGCCTTCTTTCGTTCGGTAATATCAATCACGGCGGTCAATACATACATCTCGCCCTCGACATTGATTGGATTCAATCCCAACTCAACAGGAATCTCCTGACCGTCTTTGCGAAGACCAAATAGATCTCGCCCAGCCCCCATTGCGCGCGCATGAGGGTTCTTCATGTACTCTTCTCTTAACTTAGGATGTCGTCCCCTGAATCGCTCCGGCACAAGAACTTCTACAGGCTTTCCAATCAATGCGCCTTCCTCGTATCCAAAGAGTTTATTTGCTTGCGTATTTGTCAGCACAATCGTGTTCCTATGAACAATAATGAGAGCATTGGGGGACGCCTGTATAATTGTTTTGTAGAAAGTTTCTCCAAAATGTGAATTTGAGTTAAACATCCTCCCTCCTTCCTTATGATCTCGACTGGCATAGTGATATACGTCACTAATGAGAGTGGTTCGTCTTTATTTGAGATTCAATCAGGATATCTGTTAAACACCAGGGGCCATGTTGAAATACAACAAAGTTCATAAAGAAATACTTCGTCGAACAAATGATATTATATGAATATACTCAAATACTCATTTGAAATGTGAGAACCGATGATTGCAACATGTTAACCCACATCAAGTGGATCCCATAGAAGCCGATAAGTACGTCATGAGAGACGATGACTCAAACATAGAAAGAGCCCCCCATACTTCCGCACCTCAAAGACCGGGACTCAAAAAAATTATTCAACTCTTTTGTCTGAGTCTCGATCACTTATCATCGGGACAATTCAACATCAAAATGCCCTTATCCCGATATACCTCGATCAACATGTTGATTGCAAAATACAACTCAATTTTAGACATATTATCGGAAAACCACAAAAAACAGCTCAGCTTCGAAAAATCGCTTCAGGAAGCCAGAAGGACCGCAGAGCAGGCTTCAGTTTCTAAATCACGATTTCTGGCGAATATGAGTCACGAAATAAGAACGCCGATAAACGGCATTATTGGTATAGCCAGAATGTTAGAAGACTCGCCTCTAAGTCCGGATCAGAAAGAAAACGTATCAATTCTCATGGACTCTTCAATTTTCCTTAGCAGTCTGATTAACGACATCTTAGACCTATCAAAAATTGAAGCCGGAAAACTGGAAATTGAAAACGTATTATTCCAACTCGACGAAGTAATCGAGCTTGTCAAGAATACCATCTCCTTCTCCGCGCAACGAAAAAGAATTAGGATTTTCACGGAGAACACTTCCTCAATCGACACATTCTTATTTGGAGATCATCTCCGAATTCGCCAAATCCTGATAAATCTACTGGGAAATGCAATCAAATTCACCCCCGAAGGTGGGGACATTTCGCTTCATATTCTCACTGTAGAGAAGTCCGAGAGGGTTGCTCGAATTAAGTTTGTAGTCACAGATAATGGCATAGGAATCAGTGACGACAATCAAAAGAAGATATTCGCGCCTTTTGAACAAGGGGATGCCTCGACCACAAGAAAGTACGGAGGAACGGGACTTGGCTTGTCAATATGTAAGAAGCTCGTAGAACTTATGGGCGGAAAAATTGGCGTTACGAGCACTGTTGGTCAAGGCTCTAAGTTCTGGTTTGAGTTGCCGATTATTTTAGGGCCCGCCGCAGAAAACATCCTTCCATCCATCGACAGATCTGCAATGGATCTAGTGTCATTTATTCGCGAAAAAGAGATCTCTATTCTCTTAGCCGAAGACAATCCTATCAATCAAATAGTCATTAAGGCTCTGATGAAAAAATATAGCCTAATGGTCGACGTCGTCGAAAATGGAATTCAGGCAATTGAAGCGGTTGGATCAGGGAAGTATCACATAATATTTATGGATTGCCAGATGCCCGAAATGGATGGCTTCGAAGCAACTAAACACATTCGCAATCATCCAGATGTGAGTATCTCCAGAATTCCAATAATCGCACTTACTGCAAATGCGATGAAAGGCGATAAAGAGCTCTGTATTAAATCTGGAATGAATGGTTTCGTTGGAAAACCAATAGACACCGGTGAATTCGAGAATGTTCTTCGCACAATACTCAATCCCGCCCCATGCCCCCTACCGGAGGCACCATGATTCCGTGCAAGACAGATCCGCGATGGCGGCACTTTGTACTCTCCAATAAAGACTTTGAGTTTGAGACGCTGGTAACTCAACTCATGCATTCTCGAATCAAGTTAATAATTAAAAGTGACCCAAGCGATGCTTCTATCAATGCTGCAATTTCTTTAGCTTATGATTTCTTTGAAAAGAATCACAAGCTAGTATTGACAGATATGAAAGTGGCACTAGGAGAACCAAATGACAAAAATGCTTAACCTAGAGCAGGCTCGGAAAGCCATCCTTTCCGGTGATGCATATATCCTAGCTGGAGATGAAGATCTTCTCCGTCAACTCCCATCAGGGAACTGGATCGGAGGAACGACTCCCTATTTCATGGGTGCCCACGGCGGAACAATCAATAAGAACGATATTCTTTTTACTCAGCTTCCTCCAGAGTCCATATCATTCAAAATTAGGGAGTATAACACCGAGACTCTTCATCAAATCCCTCAAGATTACTATCGAAATGGATTCTCATTAATAGTTGTTCCTGGGCTAAGTGACATTCACATGAATTTTGCAAAACATTGTTTCTCTTATCCCGGCATATTTCAAACTCCACTAACCGGATGGATTACTGGCGTTCATCTAGATTCTGTTGGTAAGAAACACCCCAAAGTTTTTAACGGACAAAATGGCGAATCCTATACGACCAAGGCATTAGTCATGCACGTAGAACTTCCTGCGAATATGGCGGCCCATCTTGATATCATCAACATCTTTTCTGCGAACGATAGTAGTGAAGTAATAGAATTTTTTGAGACTTCTTTTGAAGCGACATCCTGCTTAATTGATGGAAATGTGATGAATCTTGCAGAGTATTTAAGTGCCAAACACTGCGACCCTCGCTTTCCCCTCATCGCAAACTATTCAGGTGCAAAAATCAATGTCGCATTCCAGAAAGTTGACCTTGCAAGAGGAACAGTATCTTTCTATGCGCCTGTTTTTCCCGGAGTAAAATATCGTCTCACAAATCCCATATCCAACTATGAGATTGAATTCAGTAGTCGAATTAAAAATAGACCTCAAAATCCTCATTTCTCATGCAATTGCATACTGAATTACATTTATGCCGATCTACAGAACAAAAAGATAGGAACTATGGCGCCGATAACTTTCGGTGAAATTGCATACATTCTTCTTAATCAAACATTGGTGGGGCTATATATAAAAGATATTGATAACATATAATTTGAAGATTGGAATATCTGGCTTTATGAGTAAGCATGATTTCAAGTTTGATAAAACAAGAATTCAACTTTTACGACAGATGGAGAAGGAGTCAGGCGAGAAAATTGTTGCTATCCTGGCTAATATATTTTTCGAATCTACTCCGATTTCACTAAGAAATATTGACCTAGCCTTTGCGGAAGGAAAAACTGAGGTCATTGCCATGGAAGCCCACAAACTTAAATCCGGGTGTGGAAATCTTGGTTTCACCAGCTTATCAGATACGTTTGAAAGGATAGAAAGATCCATTAAACAGGGGGACTTGAGTCAACTGTCTAGCGATATAGAATCTGCACGCTCACAAATGAAACAAGCAGTGATAACTCTTAGAGATCTTGCGACAGACGACCAACAAAAAGGTGATATATGATCGAAAATGAAAAAGTACGCATATTGGTAATTGATGACAATAAAGCAGATCTTGTCATGGCAAAATTTTTGATCTCAAACGAGGGGTGGGAGCCTATCATTTTAGAAAATCAAACAAAATATCAGCAAATATTAAAAGATCAGCCTGCAAACCTTATACTCCTTGATTTAGATATGCCTGGCTTATCCGGTTTAGATATCCTCAAACGAATTAAGAAAGAAAATAGCTATATTTCAAAAATACCAGTCATCATGCTCAGCGGACACAGCTCTTTAAATGATGTGAAATCTGCCATAAATCTAGGCGCTGTCGACTATATTGTGAAACCT
>JANJTG010000497.1 GCA_024711265.1 Bdellovibrio sp.
CTTCCAGTCCCCGTTCATCCCGACAAGCCTAGCCGATGCGACGGGCCAGCCTGGCGCGAGGATGTCTCAGCCGGCGCGACGCCGGGCCGGGGCGTAGAATGCCGGCCCATGGAAATCTTCAAGTCCTTCACCCTCGAGGCCGCGCACCGGCTGCCCAACGTGCCGCCGGGCCACAAGTGCGCGCGCCTGCACGGGCACAGCTTCCGGGTCGAGCTGCACGTCAGCGGCGAGGTCGGCGAGCACACCGGCTGGGTGATGGACTTCGGCGACATCAAGGCGGCGTTCAAGCCGATCTACGAGCGCCTGGACCACCATTACCTCAACGACATCCCCGGCCTGGACAACCCGACCAGCGAGAACCTGGCGATCTGGATCTGGGACCAGCTCAAGCCGGCCCTGCCGCTGCTGAGCGCGGTGGTCGTGCACGAGACCTGCACGTCCGGCTGCCGCTACACCGGTCCGCGCTGAGGCGAGGGCCCGGCGCGCCCCGTCGCCGCTCAGTCCAGGCGCTTGCTGAAGCGCAGCACCGACACCGACATCACTACCCCGGTGAACGCCAGCAGGGCCAGCACCGGCACCGGCATGTCGGACAGCGGGGCGCCGCGCAGCACCACGCCGCGCACCAGCTCCAGGAAATGCGTCAGCGGCAGCCCCTGCGCCAGCCACTGCGCCGCCACCGGCATGCCCTCGAAGGGGAACATGAAGCCCGAGAGCAGCATCGAGGGCAGGAAGGCGAAGAAGGCCATCTGCATCGCCTGGAACTGCGTGCGCACGAGGGTCGAGATCATCAGGCCCAGGCCGAGGTTGGCGACGATCAGCAGCAGCGCCGCCACGTAGGCGTCGACCAGCGATCCCCGCATCGGCACGCCGAACACGCCGGCGCCCAGGGCCAGCACCACCGTCGTCTGCACCAGGCCGATGCCGATGTAGGGCAGCACCTTGCCCAGCATCAGTTCCAGCCGGCCGACCGGCGTGGTGAGCAGCAGCTCGCGGTTGCCGCGCTCGCGTTCGCGCACTATCGCCACGGCGGTGAACAG
>JANJTG010000266.1 GCA_024711265.1 Bdellovibrio sp.
TTGCAGATGGCGTCACGCTGCTACGAGCTGTCGGGCCTGGGCTACGTCGGCGTGGACTTCGTGCTCGACCGCGACAAGGGCCCGCTGATCCTCGAGCTCAATGCCCGCCCGGGCCTGGCCATCCAGATGGCCAACGGCAACGGCCTCGAGCACCGCCTGCACAAGGTCGAAGCCTTGCGCGACCGGGGCGAACTGTCCACCGACCCGGCCGAACGGGTCGCTTTCGCGCTCGCGAACTTTCCCACCACGGGCTGAATGCGGGTCGCGTCTTAACGCGGTTTTTACGGTTGCCGGTGCCAGCATGAGACATGCTCCACAAAACCGGGCCATATACGGGGCCCGGGGGGCATACCGGACAAATCCGGCTTGAGCGCACTACGGATTCCCCGTTACCCTAGCGGGCCACCGACCGCGGAACTGCGCGGCTCCAAGGAGTTTCCCCGATGAAGGCACTACACCACCTCAAGCTGGCGGCCCTCGTACTGCTCGCCGCGACCCTGTCGATCGGCGATGCCGACGCCGCGCGCCGCCCGAAGAAGGAAGAGCCGAAGATCGACTACCCGAACGCGACCCGCGAGTCGCCGGCAGCCGAGAACAGCCCGCGCCTCGGGGACAAGATCCAGAAGATGTTCGACGCCTACAACGAAGGCGGCAAGGAAGAGCAGACCATCGAGATGGCCGAGGAGATCCTCGCCAACGAGCGCGCCAAGCCCTACGACCGCGGCATCGCCCTGATGCTGGCCGGCAACGCCGCGCTCGGCATCGACGACTACGCGCGCGCCGTCCCCTACCTCGAGAAGGCGCTGGCCGAGAACGCGCTGCCGAACAACAACCACTTCGCGACCATGCACACCCTGGCCTCGGTCTACGCCCAGGAAGACAAGACCGCGGAAGCCCTGGCCATGGTCGACCGCCTGATCGCCGAGACCAAGACCGACGACCCGGACATCTACGGCCTCAAGGGCGGCATCCACTTCAACGCCGACCAGTACGACCAGACCATCGCCGCGATCAACCGCGCCATCGAGCTCAAGAAGGACGGCCCGCCCGAGTCCAACTGGATGCAGATGCTGATGGCGGCCTACAGCGAAACCGGCCGCGAGGCCGAGGCCCTGACCCTGGCCGAGGACCTGCAGCGCAAGAGCCCGGACGACAAGCGCGCCCTGCTCAACCTGGCCTCGCTCTACTCCCAGGCCAACCAGACCGACAAGGCCGCCGCCCTGCTCGACGACGCCCGCAAGCGCGGCATGCTGACCGAGCAGCGCGACTACGAGGCCCTGTACGCGATCTACCTCAACATGGACGGCCGCGAGCGCGACGCCGCGGCGGTCATCCAGGAAGGCCTGGACAAGGGCATCCTCAAGGCGGACGTGAAAACGTATTCCTACCTTGCGCAGTCCCTGTACTTCAGCGACCAGATCGACCCGGCCATCGCCGCCTACCAGAAGGCCGTGCCCCTGGCGCCGGATGGCGAGACCGCGCTGGCCCTGTCCCAGATCCTGACCAACGAGGACCGCAATGCCGAAGCCAAGGCCGCGGCCCAGCAGGCCCTGGCCAAGGGCCTGAAGAAGCCCGGCGAGGCCTGGATGGTCATCGCCCGCTCCGAGTACTACATGGACAATTTCGAGGCGGCCAAGGTGGCCTACCGAGAAGCCGCCAAGGATCCGGCGACCCGCGACCAGGCCCAGAAAGCCCTGGCCCAGATTTCCCGTTGAACGGTTGGTAAACCGGTTCCCCGTGGTATAAGCTAACAAGTTCCCGCCGCTCCCCGGCGGGCCACGGCACCTGACGCCGACCGAACTAGAGCTCGAGCCGCCACCCGCATGACGGACAAGAACTACAAGTACGACAACCCGCCCCAGGGCATCAGCTGGGCACGCATTGGCGGCAACGCGTTCGCGATCGCGCTGCATGCGATCGCCTTCATGTTGATGTTGGCCCCGGTGAACGCACCGGACGTCAACAAGGCCGAGGATGAAGTGACCACGGTCTCGTTCATCGAGCCGCCGCCGCCGCCCCCGCCGCCGCCGCCGCCGCCGCCGGAACCGCCCAAGGTGGTCCAGAAGATCATCGAGCAGCCGAAGCCGACGCCGATCCCGCCGCCGCCGGAAGAGCCGCCGGTTGTGTTCGACGACCCGAGCCCGATCGACATCGAGGCGCCGCCGCCGGCACCGCCCGCGCCGCCCGCGCCGCCGGCCGACTTCGACCCGACCGAAGACATCAGCGGCCGCGCCATGAACCCGCCGCGCTACCCGCCGCAGGAACTGCGCCAGGGCGTGGGCGGCACCGTCGTGCTGCGCGTCACCATCGACGCGGCCGGCAACGTGCTCGACGTCGCGGTGCAGCGTTCGAGCCGCAACCGAAACCTCGACCGCTCGGCCATGGATGCCGCGCGTCGCTGGAAGTTCAACCCGGGTATGCGCAATGGCCAGAAGGTCGGCGGCGCGGTGCTTGTCCCGGTCAAGTTCACGCCCCCGCGGTAACGCCAGCAGTACCCTCGTAAACGGTTAAACCACTCTTAAAG
>JANJTG010000278.1 GCA_024711265.1 Bdellovibrio sp.
GGGGGGGCCGCTGGCGCCCATCTTGCCCGCGGGGGGGGGCGCCGCCGGTTGGGGGGGTGACCCCGGCGGGGGTGCCGCGGCTTTTCGCCCGCCCCGCGGCGGTGAATTCTCCACAGGTGGGAGAGCGCGGAAGGCGTTAAAGATTTTATAAAGTTAAAAAACCGCGCGCGCGCGTTACGGCCTGTGGAAAACGCTTGAAAGCCTTACAGGGCAACGGTTTGAAAAACTGCCCGGTGGGTGAAACCACGTGTCCCCGGTGGGTGAAACCACGTGTCCATCCACAGAAAAGGTGGGTGAAACCACGTGTCCATCCACAGATTCATGGTGTGGTGGGTGAAACCACGATAGGACGGCTCATGGTGGGTGAAACCACGTGTCACTTGCCGATCTTCTTGGCTAGACCACGCACCAGTCGCGCCCCATCGCGGACGTAGAACGTCACCTTGTCATCATGCCCAACAACAAAGCGGTATTCGGGCAGGCTGTCGTCTGCCTCGATCTGGCGCACTGCCCGACGAAATTCTTTCAGCGTGGATTTGCTGCCCGCCTTGGCTTGCAGTAGATCAAGGCTGATAGTCCATTGCGTTTGATGGCCGCAGTGCTTCCGCGCAATCTCGTACAACCTCCGTGCAAGCGGCTTGCGCAGCCGGAAATAGTCGGGATGGATGGTCAGCACCTCGAACGCGGACACCGCGTTGTAGAGCCATTCCGACAGAGTAACTTCGACGGCAATCATGCGTTCATCGGTCTGCGATTTCTCGATGATTTTCCAGCGGTCGATGATGCCGAAGCCCTCCCGCGTGCGCTGGCCTCCCGTCTTGATGTCCGTGCTGATACGGGTTCCGGCCAGTCTCTCGAACGCCTCGTGCAGCCGCTTGTAACTCTCGCCATCGGTGCGTCGGTTCGTCGTCACAAGGAAGTCGTACACGGTAAAGCGCACAGTGCGGTTTTTGGCATCGTCACGCCCACGATTCAGCGCCTCAGTGAGTTGCGACACAACGTAGATCAGCACGTCTTTGTCGTGCTGGGTGGCGCGGCCTAGCACTGAGGGGGCCACCTTCACCGACTTGTTGCCATCCTTGCTTGTCCATTGCCAGATGCTTAGGTCAGGCTTCGTGCTGAGAGTGAAGATTGGCGCTTCCATGCTCGCGCCGTCGTCCTTGAGCGCGTAGTCGAACAGGTCAGCAAGGAAAAAGTCGCGGTTTGGATGGCGAACACGGATCAGGCCCGCTTTGTCGTTTGCTTCCGATGTTGCAAGCTGGGCGGCTTCCCCTTGCTTCTGGCGGGCCAGCAGCGCCTTTAGCTGCTTCGTCTCCGCCTCGATCTCGGCTTCTACCTCGGCTCGCTTGTCCCGCAATTGCTGGGCTTGCTCGCGCAGCGCCAACACCTCGGGACTGTTCAGGTTGCCACCAGCAGCAACATGACCCATTTCCCGATTCACGCTGACGATCTGCTCGGACAGTTCCCGGTGCCACTCCCGCAGATGACGCAGGAGCTTGTCGGCGCTCTCTATCGGGTCTGGCTCCTGTGGCTCGTCATGCCCGAATAGGTCTAGCTCCCTGAGCTTGTCCGGGTCGAATTTGCCGCCCGTTGCCATGTCATTCACCCTCGATGCGCAGCCCGCTCTGGAGCATCTGCATCACAGCCAGATTGATGACAGCCGCCCGGCTCTGCCCAATTTGGCCCGCCAGTTCATCGACACGATCCAGCAGCGGCTCAGCAATGGTCAGCGTGATTTGCACCTTGCGGCCCTTGCGCACCCGGCGCGGAGCTTCCGGGGTGGCTGCGGCAGCATCCGGCGCACCGGAAATGAAGGCATCCGCCGCCGCTGCGGTAGCGTCTTGCGCGGGCTTCGTCGGTTTCTTTGTAATCGCCATTGAATCTATCTCCACACTTAAAGCATATTGATTTGATATTAAAACAATGCGCTGATAAGTGCATCAAGTTCCGCGCTTGCTTTGCCGTCTTGCGGCTTGATTTCAAGCACACACTGCCCCGCCCCTGCGGCGTTGGAAAACGCCTTGCGGCGGCGTAGTGGCGTCGGCAGGTACTCAAACTGGGGCACCTCGGCCACGGCGGCGGCAGCCTCGGCGTTGTCGGTGGAGTGCTCGCCCGGATCGGCACAGTTGAGGACAGCAAAACAGCGCAAACCGTCGCGCACGCTGCGGGCCTCATCGACCAGCGCCGCAATGTCGTTGAGCGCCCACACGTCATAGCTGCGGGGCTGGAACGGCACCAGAAGCACGTCAGACAGCACGAGGGCTGCGCGTAGCGCGGTCGAGTCGCGCCCGCCTGCGTCGATCACCACATCATCGAACTTGGCCGCTTGCTGCTGCACCTGTGCCCGCAGGGTCGGGCCGTCCGGGTAAGTCGCGCAGGCAATGCCCGGCGTGTGCCCGGCCTCGGCACGGATGCTGATTGCCGTCTGCGCCGTGCCCTGCCGGTCGCCGTCGATCAGCCACACGTCACGCCCGGCCAATGCGCGAGCGATTGCCAGATTCACGGCGATGGTCGTTTTCCCCACGCCGCCCTTTGTGTTTCCAACGGTGATAATCATCGCCTTGTCACCTCAACTTAATATTAAAAACAGTTGCTATTGTAGTGAAAAAAGGATGCTTGTCAATGCTTGCCGCAG